>QMNG01000051.1 GCA_003647645.1 candidate division Kazan bacterium
AGCACGCCACTGGGCTGAATTCCTGAAAATGATACTGGTTTCCTCATACAGACATTGTTTATTTATCATCCTCAAGATACCATAAAAGCACTGCGATAAGTGTATGAAAGAAGTTCTTGTCCCCCTTATTTTCTTTGCTCAGTTCAATCGGCCATTAACTCTAAAGCAGATCAGAAGGTATGCGTGGGGGAAAGAGTTTGGCATGGATGAGTTGAAGCGAATTTTGAAAAGGGCTGCTGTAAAGCAGTCTGGCGAGTTTTATTATCTGGAAGAATCACAGGTGCAGAACGCTCTTGAAAGAGAACAGCGGGCAGAAAAATTCTGGAAATATGTCAAAAGATTTTTGTGGATATTTGCCAATGTGCCCTTTTTAAAGATGGCGGCAGTTCAGAACAGTTTGGCTTACGGTTCTGTCGGCAAAAAATCGGACATTGATTTGCTGATTGTGACCCGCAAAAATCGAATTTGGACTGCCAGAGCTTTTCTGTTGCTTTGGCTATCGCTCTTTAATCTTCGGACAACCAGCAAGAGAAAGTATATGAAATTTTCGCCTGAGATACTGATTGATGAAGCGGCCCTCAACCTTGGATCTTATGTGGTGTCGAATGATTATTTGATCCATTATCAGATGGCTGACACAGTGCCAATTTGGAACGTGCCTTTTTGGAAAACGTTTTTGTCTGCTAATTGCTGGATCAAGGCCAAGCTGCCGGTGGCCTATCGGAGTTCTAATATTCGGGAAGAATTCGGCAATACAGCATCGGCCTCTTGGTTTGCCTGGCTGATGGAATGCATGTTGTCCGGCAAGTTCGGTGATAGAGTAGAAGCATGGGCCAAGATTCAACAAAAGAAAAAACTTGAACGGGCTCGCGAGCGGTTGGGAATTACTCCAAACGTGGTGCTGGGTGACCATATGATTCAAACACATTTTCATGGCAAGTGGGGAGAGTTCAGAGAAATTATTGAAGAGGCCTTGGCTAAATATAGTTGAGCAATGGCTGCTGTGGCTGTCGTTATTTTTGCTGCCATGGCAGATGAGGCATATATTTGTGTGGGGCAGTCTAAATGGGGGCTATTTTGAGTATGGTTCTTTGAGCTTGTACACCGTTGATGTGGTGATCATTTTGTTGTTGCTGTTTTGGTTTTTCCGCAAATCCCTGAGACATATTTATGTCGGGCCCAAATTTGTGATGTTGCCGCTGATGATGTTTATATTGTGGATAACAGCTTCGGTTTTTTGGGCGCAGGATGCATTAGTTTCTGTAGCGGCGGCGGCCCATTATTGGCTGTTTTTTGTTTGGTTGGTTTATTTAATAAATGAGATTAAGGACTGGAGGAAAATTCTTTGGCCATTTGTGGCTGGCGTCGGTTTTCAGGCGATTGTCGGAATAGCCCAGTATTTAAGTAATTCATCAGTGGGTTTGGCTTTTTTGGGGGAATCGATTTTAGACCCGGGGGCCGGAAACGGCATACCAGTAATCGGCGAGGGGAGTTCGCAATTGCGGGCCCACGGGATGCTGCCTCACGCCAATATGCTGGGCGGATTAATGACAGCGAGCCTGCCAATATTTTGGTATCTTTACCACAAAGCCGAGCCATACAGGCGCCAGCTTCTATTGCTCTTGATGATGCTGACGGGCGTGGCGCTGGCATTGTCATATTCACGGGCGGCATGGGCAACATTAATTTTAATAGCTATCGCGGGGATTATTGTTGGCTTTAGGACCAAAAACAAGATATTGTTCCAGGCGATTGGAATAACCATGCTGGCGTTTATGTTGGCTTTGGGGCCACAGGCAAGTTTTGTTTTGAGCCGTTTTAACACACAGGCGGCTATTGAACAGATTTCGATCGATGAGCGGATTGAGGGTTATAAACAATGGCAGCAAATGATTAATGATAACTCAGTGCGGGGCGTGGGAGTGGGAAACTATGCTCTGAGCTTAAAGGAACTGGATAGCGCTCGGGAAAGCTGGTGGTATCAACCGGTTCATAATATTTACTTATTAATTACGGGCGAGCTGGGAGTAATTGGCGCTGCGATTTGGCTGTGGCTAATCACAGCAGTGTTGTGTTTAGGATGGAGGGACTGGCGCGATAGGCAGGCGACAATGCTAATATTTTTAACTCCGATATCCATCTGGTTGTTGGGCCTGGTTGATCATTGGCCAATTTCATTGCAGCAGGGCAGATTGTTATTATTTCTGGCTCTGGCTTTAACTATCCTTACAACTAGAGTATCCTATAAGGGACATACTAGTAGAAAAGAATAAAGCATCATGGAAGACAATAAACAATTTAATCAACCATCGAATAAACCTCCGGTACAACCAACTAATGCTCCGCGGCCTCCTCAGACGCCGCCGGTCGCGCCCAGTGGACAGCCGCAGAATAAAATGGGGCAGACGGAGGACAAAGTGTTTGCCAGCCTAAGTTACATTTCAATTTTGTTTATAGTTCCGCTAATTGTTCGGGGAGACAACGAATATATTAAATTTCACGCCAAACAGGGGATGGTACTGTTTGGAGCTGAGTTGGTAGTTTGGTTTCTCCTGTTTTTGTTGGAGTCACTGTTTTCAGCTTTTTCTCCGTTAAGGACTTTTGGATTTCTAGCCTGGTTGGGAGCTCTGTTTTGGGTGGTGTTTGTGGTAGTCAGTTTACTGGGTGTTTATTATGCTTGGATAGGCAAACGCTGGAAGATATTCCTGCTGCATCGCATGGCTGAAAAGATAAAGATCTAACAGGGTCTAGGCCCTGGGGTTGATTGAATTAATCATATAATAGTAATCTATTAGTGATTTGGGTGTGTTTTGGCTAAGTGTTCTTGGCTCAGTTGGCCACTGCATCCTGCGGGGTCCCGCCGAAGGCGGTGATAGAGCGATTGACGATGTGATTTGATTGTTTTAAATTATTGGGGATATTAGTCACGGGCCCTTGGCTCAGTTGGTAGAGCGCTCCCATGGCATGGGAGAGGTCACCGGTTCGAATCCGGTAGGGTCCACCATGAACCACTCACCTTCGGCTCGGATTCGTGGCGTCGCCACGAATTGTATAAGTATACAAAGTGGGAAGTGCCCCGTACTTGAGTGTAACGAGTAGTTCTGGGGCTATACCAGAATCTCCTTTGCAGGAGGGACTTTTTAGTTGACAGATAAGAATGGCTAGAGCTTTGATATACTTTGGTTATGAGAGATGTAACGCTTTGTTTTCTGCTTAGAGACGATGAGATTTGTTTAGCCATGAAAAAACGGGGTTTTGGCGTTGGGAAATGGAATGGTATTGGAGGAAAAGTTCAAGATGGAGAAACCATAGAAGAAGTTGCTGTTAGAGAACTCTATGAAGAAGTTGGAGTTCGTGCTGACATTGCTGATTTAAAAAATGTTGGCAATATCAAATTTTATTTTAATGAGAAGCCGGATTGGAATCAGCGAATGCATGTATATTTTGTAAATAGGTGGCAGGGAGAGCTGAAAGAATCTGAGGAAATGGTCCCAAAGTGGTATAAAAAGGACCAGATCCCATATGAGGCAATGTGGGTTGATGACCCTCACTGGTTACCAGAAGTATTAAGAGGTAGGAAGATAAAGGGTAAGTTTTATTTTAATAAGGAAGGTGCTGAACTAGATAAATTTACTGTTAAAGAATTAGTAAGTAAATAAGTTCCCATACCTGCATCGCTATACGAAGCATTGCGGGCATGGTAATCCCGTTTTGGTTGGTTTTTGCTCACTCGACTAGATATGAAATTCCTGGCGGGGTATAATCTATTTACACAGCTACAGGGGTGGCACCTTGATGTACCCTATCCCTGAATCTTGCTGTAAAAGGAGGTGAAGGAGCGTGAGGAGGACGGGTAGAATTCTAATATTTTTCATACCCGGTTGTTTCGATGAAGCCATCGAGGTTAATCTTGAAAGGCCTGAACCTGAATCGGTCTTGCTGGTCCGAGGCTCGGGACTGCTAAATAAGCGGCAGCGGAGCGACTACCGGGAAGTTGCCATTCGGATCGACAAAAATGGCAAAGCTGAAAGCTCCGAGGAGCTAACAGCTCGAGTCTTTGAGATGTCGCCTAAGGAGGTAACAAAGTACAGTATTCCTCGGCGGGTGTTTGAAGCCCTCAAAGACGCTCGGAGTACATCACCACGTCAAACCATTAGTGTAAGGAGGGGATAATGGGGTGCGCATGGACGCGGAATTAGCCCTCCTGCATAAAAAAATGCAGGGGGGCTTTCCTAAATAGCCCGCTTGATTTTATATGCCCAGTTAGAAATGAATGAACAATAGATATACAATGTAGAAGTAAATAATTTAGAAACGGGATGACCTACGACCACAAAAAAATTGAGTTAAGATGGCAAAAATATTGGGAGCAGGAAAAGATTTTTAGGGCCAGTGAGAAGTCCCCCCGGGGCGGAGCCTCATCCGGGGCAGAGCCCAAAAATCCGAAGTTTTATATTTTGGATATGTTTGCTTATCCCTCGGGAGAGGG
>QMNG01000052.1 GCA_003647645.1 candidate division Kazan bacterium
GCAATGATCCATTTATTAACTTCCCTGTCAAGAGAAATCTTACCAATAAACCACTGCCCCATTTTCTTAAGAACCCCTGTCTGCCGACAGGCAGGCATTATTCCATCATTCCAATATTCCAAGCATGATCCTGCTCTTCCATCATTCCAAAAAGAGCGGAGCCTTTGCCCGCCCTCTGCAAACAACCCTCTCCTTCTATCAGAGCACTCTGCTCCAGTCAATAATTTTGCCGTTCATTCATATGCCAGAAATCAGCCAGAAAATGAAGCAGGGCTACTAAATAGCTAGGGAGCAATGAGCATAGCCTTTTCTTGTTATGAGGCCTGCACCTATCAGGCATGTTCTTGGTGTAACCAGCTTGATACACCGAGCATCATCCCAAACGGCTGATTTAGTAGATATGAGGCCTTATCGAAAAGAAAAGGTCTTGGCAAATTGGTCAAAATTTTGGCGGTATGCCAGCTTGCTTGCAGATTTCGTTAGAAGTAACCCGATCAAGCTGTTTGTGGCGTTTAACGGGAATTACTTTAGTGCTACTTCTAACTCCCCCTCCCCTCTGGGAAATTCAACAGGGTGAACTATTGGGCCTCACGTGATCCCCCGCGAGGCTGGGGAGAAGGGGTGGTGAATATCTCTCATAAAGGCTCCTCATTCAATCGTACTACCACCTTCTTCTCTATATCCTTGATAATATCCCTTAGGGCTGGGCTTTCCTTAACCGGTCCTGAGTTTTCCCAGCCTTTGAGCAGCGCATCGGTCTTCTTCTGCATGAATTGCTCGCGGCTCGTGACCAGCGACTCCCATGCCATCAGCTTTTGAACGATATGCCGTTCAGCAGCGCTCAGATCCCGGTCCGTGTCAAAGGACCTCCCGCTCGACGTCTTGATAATCATTTTTCTTTGACCTTCTAACGTGATCGTAGTGTTTTCTACTATCCTATTGATTTTATTATAGATCTCCAACAAATGCAAATAACAACCGGATTCGTCATATATTTCCCATCGAAAATACATTTTTCTACATAACTGCCCAATAAAATACATTTTTTGACAATAAAATACATTTATTTACAATAGCCACGTATTTAAAGAATCAAAAAAAGATATTGCAAAAAAAATATAATTTATTACAATGAGCCATCATAAAAACTATTTTTATACATCAAAATGCATTTTTTAACATTTGAGCAATGAAAAATATGGATTTTAACAATACAACAGACCTTAAACCAGTAGGATGGTCCGAATTGGTCCGTCGATATTCTCTCGACGTTCTGCCATGTAACTCTCAATCATATATTTCCCTTAGGGGAAGAAGGAAAACAGTTATTGATAGACACCGAAAAACAGAAATCTACACAAAGAATTATGACCCTGGGGATACACTTGGAAACCACCTGACTTTCGCGCTCAAGTTTGAAGGTCCCGATCTTGCGATACTCAGTTTGCTCTTTAAGGTAATCGATCAAAATGAACTGGAATCGTTCATAAAGGAAACCCCAAGTGGTAAGTATGCTCGAAAGATCTGGTTCCTCTACGAGTTTCTCACCGGGAGGGAACTCAATTTAGATCCCACAAAGGTCACTAACTACATTGATCTGTTGGATACAACCAGATACTACACTGCAATGCCTATTGCGGAGAAGAGGCAGAAGATTAACAACAATCTCCTAGGTGACAATCGTTTCTGCCCGCAATTTAGAAGGACTGATACTCTTGAGAACTACATAGCCTTACAGCTAAATAAAAAAAGTGAGGAGATTGTTGGGAAGTACCCAGAGGATGTTTTAAAAAGAGCAATCTCCTATCTCTACACAAAGGAAACAAAGTCTTCATTTGAGATCGAACGAGCGGCTCCGGACCAGAAGCGGGCTACACGGTTTGTAGAACTGCTAAAGATAGCGGATGAAAGAGAATTTTTTGACAAGCAATCTCTTCTTGAGCTTCAGAATGCGACTGTCGATGAACGCTTCGCCAGCTATGATTTTCGTGATGTTCAAAATTTCGTTGGCCAAACAGTTAGTTTTGGAAACGAGGTTATACATTTCGTGGCACCTAAACCGCAAGATATCCACGACCTCATGGAAGGGATGTTCTATTCATATAGTCGAATGATGTCCTCCGAAATCCATCCCGTCATCATTGCTACTGCAATCTCATTTGGATTTGTATTTATGCACCCCTTTGAAGATGGAAACGGCAGGATTCATCGCTTCCTCATCCACAATATACTGGCTAAAACAGGTTTCGCGCCTTCAGGGCTGATTTTTCCCGTCTCGGCCACAATGCTCCGTGAAATAAAAGATTACGATGAAACACTAGAGGTGTTCTCAAAGCCTTTAATGCCCCTTATAGATTATGACCTTGATAGAAATGGGCGCATGATCGTGAAAAATGAAACGGATGTATATTACAGATATATCGATATGACCGCCATCGCTGAACGGCTCTTCATGTTTATTCAAGATACTATCGAGACTGAGCTTGTATCTGAGCTTAACTTTCTGCTTGATTACGATAAAGCCAAGCTTTCCATCCAAGATGTAGTGGACATGCCTGACCGCATGATTGACCTTTTCATCCGTCTATGTATAGAAAACAGGGGCTCATTATCGAAGAACAAACGTAAAAGCCTATTCGCAGAGCTTACGGACGAAGAAATCAGTAGAATGGAAAAATGCGTGCAAGAGGCCTTTGGCGAGAGCATCAGTAAAACGGATAAGATATAGCTATAAGGACTTGTGTTTGAAAGCTTGAAAAAGGTTTGGTAAAATTAAACAACTACTACGTGGCAGGGAGAACCAGAACTATATCATCGTCATCGTAGCGATTTCTGCCCTTTCTGTTTGGCCCGAAAGAGCCTATGACGGCGACAATATTTCCTTTTATATGGTAATCCGGATCAAAGAAGTAATTGCTTCCCCAGGGATCCTTTGGCACCGACTTCATATAAGGTCCATTCCAGTTGGGGAATTTGCCATTAGTTGCAACGAGCCCTGCCTTACGGGAATTAAGATTCCAGACCTCCTTATCTGCCGTCTCGCCAACGGGGTTAGGGCCAGGCCACCTATCGGTGTCGAAGGCGAGATCCTCTATGGCGAACTGGATGTTCTTGAGATCAGACAGGGCTTGAACCTTCTTGGCCTTCTCCCTGAAGGCGTTATATCCCATGATAGCAACTGCTATAAGAATACCGACAATTGCCGCCACAATCATGAGCTCTATCAGTGTGAATCCGCTGGTGTTAAGAGATCTTCTCATAATTGAATCTCATGTAGGAGACCAGGCTGGTGGATAGACTGCAACATTTAATATCTTCTTTAATCCTTCTATAGTCACTTGATGCGTTCCTTCATGACTTGTTTTTCATTTTGCGAGCGCCGAACCATATCCCGCTCTTGATTCATCTCACCTTTTACATTGAAATATTGAATATTGTCCGCCAAGGCCTCAAGATACCCGCGCTGCTTGTCAAGAAGTTGTTGATCAACATCTCTCCAACCACTCACCCTCGTAACCGCTCTCTCAAGAGAACCCAATGATTCGAGGGCATCCGTGAGGTTATGATGCGCGCTCTCCCACTTCTCCTTTAACCCCTCTATCATCTCATTAAACGCACCTTCCTCCTTGTGAAGGTAGTCTTTTTCCCTCAGCTTCACCCGAAAGCTCAGGTCTCCTCCCCTTAGCTTGTCAAAGGCCAACCGAAAAACGTATAAAGGCCCTATGAAACGATGGAAAATTCGCACCGAATGAATCCCGATAAGACACACAAGGGCAATGGCGGTAGGCCATACCTTGGAGTGGTAACTAAGTATCTTTGCAGCTGCTGCTGCCCGCACTTCCAGGCTTAGCTGCTCGTTCATCATGTCGAGTATATCGGGTACAAATAGGGAAACACCGAAAAAAAGCACTATTATCACGCCATAGATGAGGATTAGCGCGAAGAGCTTATACTGGAGCTCCCTATCAACAATTGGGTATTGCCGTCGCTTTATTTTTTCTGCCATGACACCTCCTGCCCTATATCTAATTGCAGGCCCGATTTTCTTCTGCCCGCCTTTTCCCTAAATGGTAGGCTTGAAAAATTCTGACCCATATCTTCAGCAAACAGGAAACTCAAAATTTGGTAACATCTTAGCAAATAACCTAGCCAGGCCCCTGCCCAGGTTATTGATGGAAGTAACTCTTTTTCTGCTCGAGTTACTTAGGAGATTATATGAAACGGGCTACTCCCAAGTGTAATATACACACCTGGTTAAAAAAATCCAATTACAAAAGGATATGATATAGCCGCGGAAAGGGAACACATCGCCAAAGGCAACAGCGTTGACGTTGCGCTCTTTATACCCCGAAAGCACGTTGCCCATCCTTTGCTCATACTCCTGGTTCGTTGTCTCGGCTAGGATGAAAACCGTTTCCAGGGGGAGGCCCAGGGATTCCGTCTGCCGCTCGATTAGGATCCTGCGAACCCCATGCATGCTGACC
>QMNG01000053.1 GCA_003647645.1 candidate division Kazan bacterium
ATTCTAAATCTACTTATCATTTTTCTTTATCTCCCGATTTATTCATTTAAAAGTAAATTGTACAGTAAAATATAAATTTTTACAGTAAGAAACTAAAAAAATAAAGTAAAAGCCTAAAAATACCAAAATAATAAAGAGAACATAAAAAAAAGACTAAAGCAATTACAAATGAAACTAAATGGGATTTTTCTTTTGTCCTAAGATATTCATGAAGTTCTTTTATTGTGTGATAAGCAAAATATGAAATAAAAGATAAAATCATAAGCCAAAAAAGCATTATTATTAAATTCATTATCGCATCATCTCTTTTTTCGCCATATCTTCTCTAATATTTTCTTTAGCCATAAGGCATATATCTTTATATCTAATCTTAGGCAATCGTATAAATCCCAAAGATTGTTATATAGAGACAATATTAAGGCTCTCCAAAAATTGGCTTTTTGTATTTCTTTGGCTAATCTATAATGTTTTAATTCATGTTGGATTATATCTGGCAATAATGGATGTTTTTGGTATTTTTTAGAGATATGAATTTCATCACACCAAAAAAGGCATATTGCCCTTAAACCCGTAATTTCAAGACCATCATAAAAAAGAATTTTAGGGGTTTTATTGTCCAACTTTTTTCTTTCTCTCCCTCTCCTCTTCTATGGTTCTAATCGCCTCAAAGGGTATTCTTAAGACAACTTGGGGATAAACAATATAAACAAATCTTGAGGCATCATTTATAACCCAAAAGCATAACTTACTTGTAAAGGCCTCCTCTTTTCCATCCATGTACCTTATTTTTAGGGTTCTAGGCATTTATCTGATTCCCCCATTTTTGCCAATTCTATTTCATTCATGCCTCTTTAACCCCTTTGTTTAAATTAATAGTTTGATGTCTTTTTTCTCAAAGTTTTTGAGGTTTCTGAGTACATGGTTTATTGAGTACCAACTTTGTTTTTTGATAATTATGTGGATGTTACCAAAGGCATCCAAGCCAACCCATTCTAAAGAGCCATAAATTGGATAAGCCATTTTAGTTCACCAACCCGTCAAGTTGATGCTCAAGTTTTGAAACCACTCTCATAAGAACATCTTGAGGCATAGCCCCATAGCAATCCCTAAGAGTTTGGGGGGTTGTCCAACCCCCAAGTTTCGCTACAAGCTCATAATTCCAATCCGTTAATTCTAAAAGTCTTATTGCCCCAGCATGTCTCAAAGAATGTATTGGATGACTATAAAAGTATGGCTCAGTTATGCCTATTTGTTCATATACTTTTTTCATGTATGCCCTAAACTCGTTTAGCCAATCATCAACTAAACCAATTTTTGCATCATCCACAAAAAGCAAAGTTCTTTTAGGATGTTGTTTAATAAATTCTTGTATTCTTTGATAAAGAGACTTTGAAATATACTTTGTCCAATATTTTCCTACTTTGCCCAAGTGTGTTTCTCCCTCTTTAACTTTCGGCTCAAAAACCCTTATGATGTAAAGATTTTCAATTTGTTGGATTTTATTAACTTCTATTGAGGCAATAGCAAAGGCTCTACTACAAGTTTGTATTCCAATTTCAAAGCCTATATCAAAGCCTTTTTCTAAAGCCTCTTTATCATTCGCCATTATTTCTCTTATTTGTCTTATTTGTTGTTCACTTAGCCTTATATGTGCATATTTTCCATAGCTTTCTTTTTCTCCACTTAAACCATATTGCCCCCCAAATCCTCTAGGGATGTTTATGTTTTGGGCAACCATAAGGAAATGCCTTATTGCTTGTCTTATATGTCGGGGCAATTGGGTTTTATTAGGATGTTGTTTAAGGTATAAGTCTATGAATTGTTGAGCCTTTTCCAAATTGAATTTTTGAGGGGGACATTTGAACCCCTTAACATAAGGTTTTTGTCCTTTTTTCCTATAACCGCATACATTAGCCATTATTGGTATTAGTCTGAGCATAGATAAATGTCCACTTCTTCTTATTTTTCTCTCCCATTCCTTAACAATCTCAAAACTTTTGAAATCTCTAGGTTTTATTTCCTCTATGTAATTGATGTATTCAATTATTTGGTTTTGGTAAATTTTGCATTCATTTATGAATCTCCAAAGTGTTGGTTTGCTCACTTGGTACTTTTTGCTTAGTTTGTTTAAGCCATAATTGTTTATCCAAGCATCTTTGAGAACCTCAAGAACCCTCTCAAGTGAACCCAACTTGGCTATTATGTGCGGTCTCCCTCTTTTACTCTTTTCCTTTAATTTCTTATTCACGTAATTTAGAAATTCTTGGGGTAGTTCAACTTTTTTAATTTGCGTCTCCATTTTTGAAATCACCATTTTACTATTATGTACAGTACAGTATTTAAAATTTACTGTATTTTACCTAAAAATGTGTGTGTGAGTGAGTGTTTTCTTTAACCCTATTTTATTAAAAAATTAAATTACGAAAATCGTAAAAATTAGGGGATTTAAAGAATTTTGGTTTGGGGTTTCTCTTTCAGCATCTTCATAACTCTTGGTACTTTTATGGGGTTTATCTGATAGATAAAGGGGGTTCTAGGCTTTAAATATCCAAATATTACTAGAGCCTTAAGCCATTTTTGAATAGTGCGTTCATCTATCCCCCTTATGTACATTATTGCTTTCTCAACATCACTTTTTGAAACTTCAATCCTAAAGCCTTCATTAAGAAGAAAATTTATTATTTCCTCACATACCTTTTGAGCATTCATCACGCACACACTCACACACAAATTTATCTAAACTTTGGTTTTCACTTAGAGCTTCAAATTTGTACTTTTTTAATGGCTTGGCTCTATATTGGGTTCTATGTCTCTTAAATCTCCCCTTTTTATCAAAAGGCATTTTTTAATCTCCCCCTCACTTTAACCCTTATTTTTTGCTCATAATAATTCTCAAAGTCTTTGAGAAAAGCCATTACTTTTCTCAGCATATTAATCATTTCATCTATTCTCTCAATCTCCCCTTTGATGCCTAAAGAGCATAATTGGCTTTGGTATTCCATAAAGAATTTATGCTCTTGGGCAATTAGGTCTAAGGCTCTTTGCACATTATTGATAAAATCATATTCCTCATATTTGACCAATAGAGTTTTAAGTTGATTTCTGAGAGCCTTTATTTGTCTTTCTAATCTTTGTCTTTTAACTAATCTTTTCACGATATCCTTATCGGTCTCACTATTAATTTGGCATGATGTACAAATTAGGATAGAACCCTCTTTGGTTTTGCCCCATAAGGCTCTTTCACCTATATTTATGGTTTTTCCGCATTTTGCACATTTACCTTTGTAAAGGGTTATGATTTCTTTGAGGCTTGGGTTCTCCTCTGCTTTTGAGCAAACAAAGAAATGCTCTAAGGCTTTTTGGATTAACTCTTTTTGGCTTATGCCTCTAGTCTTTGCCTCTTCTTTTATTCGGTCTATTAATGAGGTCTCTATTTTTAGATTAAAGTTCTTCAGCATTTTTCTAAGCCTCTTCAATTTTTGAGAGAATGGCTTTTTCGGTTAATTCTGATATTGATTTGGCTTTGCCTTGTTTTACTAACTCTTTGGCTTGTTTGAAAATTTCCTCTCGGATTGTTATGGATTTATACCCTTTTCGGGGCATTTTCCATATCACCATGTACAGTATATTACTGTACGGTAATATAAGAGTTTCTCTATTTTATTTTTGAATAAAAATGATTTAAGTTATCTGTGAAAAATTAGGTAGGGGGGAGGGGGTACTGTACTAAAAATTTTTAAGTAAGTACGGTACATTTACTTTATGGTGTAGTATATGCCCCGAAAAGGTTATCAAGCCGTAACAATAAGTGAAGAAGTCTATAAACTTGTAAAAGATTTTATAAAGAAAGAAAATGAGAGGGAAGGCTTTAGGAAATGGAGAAGTGTCTCCCAATTTGTTGAAACCGCATTAATGGATTACTTTAAGAAAATTTCCAATCAATAAAAATAAGTTCAAAATAAGCCTCTTTTTCTGAAATATTTTGTACCGTATAGTTTCTTTACCGAAACCCATATTTTTCTTTACCAAAACCGTTTCATTTCTTTACCAACCTTTATATAGTTTCTTTACTGAATTAGGGATTTCAAAACCTAACATTCTAAGCCTATTTTTCTCCCCTTTTAGGAAAATAAGCCAAATATTGTTATATGTTGAGGGGAGTACTGTACTTTACTGTATTTTTGAAACCATTTTTGAAATGGTTTTTTAATCAAAAATATATAAATAAAGCCTAATTTTTATCTTTCTAGAATGCTTCCTCCCATGGCAACGAAGAAGAGCGGGAAAAGCCATTGTTTTGAGCCTTTAAGTTCATCTATTAGCTCTATAGTTTTCAGTACATCATCTTTATTTTCGTCTGGAAGCCCAATTATGAGGGTTGTGCATGGATACCAGTAGTTGTCATTAAGAATTTGCGTTGCCTGAACCACGACTTCCGGCCATTCTTCAGGCTTATACGGCCGCGGCTTTCC
>QMNG01000054.1 GCA_003647645.1 candidate division Kazan bacterium
ATGTCAAAGCTCTCTTCGATAAGGCATTTGCCCGGATTTGGATCAAACAAAGCGATTATATCGGAAATCTTGAGGCGACGACAACTTTACAGACAAGTTTCCTCGCAACTACTTCTATGAAAGTTGACGCATTTAAATGTTCGGTAAATAACGAACATAACATCCACAAGACAATACTTCGCACACAAAATATCACATATATAACAAATTCTCCCCACCCGGGGGACCCTTTAACGACTATATAATAACAGTATCGTATGCACAGAAAAGTCAAATTTTCCAGACAAAATATGTGAGAAACTCCTAAGCGAGGAGCTCTTTCCAACATTATTTTTCGGTTAACCATGATTAAACGAAAGATCGGCTGAAAATATATGACAAAAATTTGAAAAAATCTCCGAAAAATTGCATAAAAATGCTAAGTTTTTGTCTTTTAGCTAAATAAAACAACAAGCTTAAAATTTAAGGAAAATTTTACGTATCCTTAGCGCAATAAATTCATATAAGATAGTCTTGCAGATTCACCTTGTAAACTCTGTGTTTCTAATCTGGACATATTGTCTTATGGAATCATGTCTTCTTGCTTTCACTTGTGTGGGCTAATATCGATATTGTATCGATAAAGAAATTTCAAAAAATTTAAATTTTGAATTTTTGCATATTACTATCTGTTGTTGAGCTTGAAGAGGTTATTTTCCAGCGTGATCATTCTATTGTTGTGTATCACAGCAGTTTCGATAAGATTAACTACCACAATAGATGAATCTAATGTTATAAAATCTGAGTCAGCGACAATCGTGGTTCCAGACGACTACCCAACGATACAGGAAGCTATAAACGCAGCAAACATGGGAGATACAATTTACGTTAGATCAGGTGTATATTATGAGAAACCTATATTGAACAAGACTGTAAATTTGATCGGAGAAAACAAAGAAACAACCGTTATTGATGCAAATTATAGCGGAACAGTCATAACAGTAACTGCTGAACGTTGTACAATACGAGATTTTACAATACGCAATAGTGGAACAAATAATTGGGCAATATTGATTAAAGCATATTACATAGTAATAGAAAATAATGTGATATTACACACTTATCACGGGATAGGAAGATGGACAGAAGAAGGGGCATATGTTTACCATTGTATCATAAAAGGGAATAAATTTATTGATAATCACTGTTCAATTGCAATTTATATAGGGTATAATAACACCATTTTGTCGAATAACATATCAAGTCAAGTATCTAATTGTGTAGGAGTTGTTTTACACACTAATTGTCATCACAATCTAATTAAACAGAACAATTTTTACGTGAATCCATCTCTTCAGTTCGTTCTATGGCCAAGTTATAATACAATAATTGAAAATAATTTTTGGGGGAGTTTTTCGTTAGGACGTGGTTACGAAGGAGGCGGGCATGATAATGTCATTTATCATAATAACTTTTTCACATCATCTATTAGTGCATATCCAAATGTAGGAGAAAATTATTGGGATAACGGATACCCATCCGGTGGAAACTATTGGAAGGAGTATAATGGTAGTGACAATTATGCAGGTCCATTTCAAAATCAAACAGGTTATGACGGTATAGGCGATGTGCCATATGTGGTTTTTGATGAAAACAATACCGATAGATATCCGCTGATACACCCATACGGATCAATAGTGAATGTAAATACAACCTCAGTATTCCTCACAATCCAGTCAGCTATTAGCGCAACGGAAACATTAGATGGTCATATGATTTTTGTAAAACAAGGTACATACTTGGAAAACATCGTTATAAATAAATCAATAAAGCTATTGGGGGAGAATAGGTTTACAACAATAATAAAGTCAAGGATTCGTGCCAATTACGGGTATAATGCACATGTTATTCGGATAATTTCAGATGAAGTGTCAGTAGATAATTTCACCATTACTGGAGCTGGCGGCCCGCCGAGCAGCGGGGATGATGCAGGCATTTTGCTCTATTATGTCAATAACGTAAGAATCTCTCATAACATATTCATAGCGGATGAATTAGGTGTCTACATATATTATTCTTTAAATGTTGTTGTTGAAGAGAATACTTTCGAAAACTGTGAAACGGGGGTATTTGCACAAAGGTCTACCTATTGTATAATCAGACATAACAACATGGTGCATAATAAATTCGGAATATATCTATATGAATACTGTCAAAATAACCTGATTCTAAAAAACAACTTGTTTGAGAACGAGCTTGGTATCCACACTTATTATTGGACAGATAACAACGTAATACGCTGCAACAATGTATCTCACAGCCAAGAAGTGGGCATTTGGCTGTTAGGAGAAAATAATATCATTGCACAAAACAATATCATCATGAACGAGATAGGAGTCAAAATATGGTTGCCTAATAGCAAGTATTATCACAATAACTTCCTAAATAATACGCAACAAGTCCAAATCGGTACAGCAAAACCATATAATGCTTGGGATGACGGATATCCTTCCGGTGGCAATTTCTGGAGCGATTATAATGGAACAGATTTATACAATGGGCCTTACCAAAACGTTAGTGGGTCTGATGGAATAGGAGATTTACCATACATTATTGATACTAACAACGTCGATCATTATCCTTTAATGCATCCATACCCATTCCACGAAATTGCCTTGCTTAATCTGACAATATTGAATCGTTATTTAGATCTCAACGAAACTGTCCATATATCTGTAGTTCTAAAAAATTGGGGGCATTTTAATGAAACTTTCGCAGTATATTTGAATTATACAAGGTTTTATGACCCACAAATAGGAACCCAGCTAGTAACGTTAGCTCCAAATGAACAAATAGTCCTCAATTTTACGTGGACGCCAAATATGACGGGGAGATACCAAATAGTAGCTTATACAAGTGAAATACCCGGAGATATTGATCCGAACAGCAACAAAATGGAAATCGTGATATATGTAAAAGCTGAAACGATGGGCTCCAGAGGCGGTAGAGGATTTCGAAAAAGCCTCTTAAGATAATCTTTTTATATATTAGCCATAAAACTTACTCACTCAGCCTTAATTCTAACTCCTAGAATCAACTAAGTTCCTGCTACATATTCAATTTAGCTCTCGTTAGTAATTTTTATTTTCAATAGTTCAGTTTGATTTCTGTTAAGAGAAATAATCTGGAAAATTTTGTCAGGTAATTGGAAAAGCTTAAATATTCACCATCCAATCTATAAAAGCTTGATAAATCATGGCGGAAACGCTTATAGAAGAATGGAAAAGGACTCTTAATCCTAAAGCGTCTACCTACGTCAATTATCCCAAGATTCTAAGCTGGTTTTTAAAGGACATCGGGATGTCTCCTGAAAGCTTTGTGGATTTAGCTAAAAGAGAACCCCAAAAGGCTGAGAACGTTATTTTGGCTTACAGAAGACGTCTTGAAATGGAGAATAAAGCTCCTAAGACTATTGGCTTAATACTATACGTCATCAAAAGCTTTCTAAAATTTAACGGAATTAAGAATGTGGAGATTAGCGCTAAAGGGCTTGACGGCGTCAGACGATTTGATTACATCCCAACAGAACAGGAGGTTCAGCTGATTCTTAACTGCTGCTCACTTCAACTTCGCGCAGCCGCTTCTTTAGTGGCTTTCTCAGGCATCCGTCCGTCTGATGTTATAGCCCTTAAATGGCTCAACATCAAAGACGAAATGATATACGATTCCGGTTCCAGAAGCGTTGAAGCTCAAAAAAGCCCTCTTAAAATCGTTCTTCAGCAGAGAAAAACAGGACAATTCTACGTTACATTTCTTTGTCCTCAGGGAATAAGAAGTCTTCAATCTTGGATTAATTATAGATTAAGCCGTGAGCCGTCTCTAAAATTGCAGGATAACACTAGAATTTTCTTATTTAGCTCAACGGGCAGTTTTAGTAAAAGCTTCGACCACGTTCTCAGAAAAATAAATCTTAAGCGACCTCAAGCGTTTAAAACATGTCGTCTTTACAGCTTAAGAAAGTATTTCCGGCGTCAGTTGGATTTAGCTAAGATAGACCAGCATCTCAGAGAATACTTCATGGGACATAAAATCTATCTGCCCGGCGTTTATAGTGGCTTAAGGGACTTAGATAACGTAGCCATTGAAAACGCCAGAAACGAATACGCTAAGGCTATAAATTATCTTCAAGAAACTGCCATTTCAGAAAGAAAAAGCAAAATAGAGCTTATCTGTCGGTCGTTGGGAATAGAACCAAAACAGCTGTTTGAAATCCTAAAAGAAGAATTTTACTTCCAAATCGACTATTCTCAGATTGTAGAACAGAATAATAATGGAATCGAGCTTTTAGATTTGCTTTACGCCCTATTTCCGGAAAAAATTAAG
>QMNG01000055.1 GCA_003647645.1 candidate division Kazan bacterium
ACCCATTTCTACAAGCCTTGTTGCTGCGGCATTTCTAGAGGGCCTAGAGAAAGACTCTAAGCCTTTCTCCACAAAGATAATGTTCGATGTAGTCTCCAGCTCCGATGGATCTAAAGTTCTAGCTATAGTTTCTGTGAAACCTACTTTCTTCTCCTTATCCCTGAACGAGTATGAGTGCGCATCGAATATGAAGCCTTTGCTCAGATTGCCCATGGTGAATTTGTGCCTGTCTACATCGCATATAATCTCCATCTGGTTCAGAGAATTCAAGACTACTTGGTATATCAAATCAGGCTTTACACCTGAAAAATATTGGGCAAGCTCTGGAGTCTGCCTTATAGTGTAGTAGAACTCACGGAGCTCCAGAGCTGCACCTAAACTAAGCTTTGCACAGGCGTAGACACGCTGCATAAACTTCTTAGATGGGCTTAGAAATGCTTCTTTCTTAAGCAAGCAGAATCCTGTCTCTGGGCTAAAGTATTCTACATCTTGCCCTGAAGGCTTCTGAGCTAGTACAGGCTCTCCTTTCTCGATGCTCTCAATGAACTCCTTGCGCTTGTCAGTGTTTTGTACTTGGAATATTTCAGCCATTCTCTTCACCGTTCACAACAGAAACTTCGTACGCTCTGAGATCGTACCACTCTTCGAAGTCTTCTTTGGCTTCCTCGTAGGATATGTCTGCTAAATCAGCAATTTGCTTGATGACATGCTCTTCGGCTTTCTCCATAGAAGGAGCTTTGATTACATCAACTACTTCCTTCTCAGAGTCGAAGCATATGTATATGACTTCAATTTTTTCTTTGCTCATGGCTTCTACTCTTCTTTCTTCGACTCCTTCTTTTTCTTAGCTGCTGGTATCCCGTGCTTCCTTCGTATCCTGTTCACTCTGCTATAGAAAACCCAGGTTTCACGGTCGCTGTGGTCGAATTTTGTTCCAAAAACTTCTTCGGTGACTTCCCAGACCGTCTTCCCTTGCTTAAGCAGCTTTACGACTTTGTTCTCGTCAATCTCCTTAACCAGCAGCTTGTCTCTTAAAGCTTTGTCCATACACATCCCTCCTTTTTGCTTAACTTTTTCTGCCCGGATGGGCACTCCAGAATACGAGCTTTTGGCTACGCATTCTGGGCCTCCGGCATACTTGCATAACTCCCAATATTTGCATGCTCCATCTTTGCGTGTATTCCTGTTTGGGTAAATCTTACATTTCATTTCAATCACAAAGAAAGAGGGTGTATATATGTATATAAATGTAGCTCATTGACTCGAAACTTCCAGAGCTCGGATTGCTTTCTCCAAAGCATTAGCAACAAGTCTTGCCTTGACTTTGTCTTCAGGAGCAATTTCTTCAACTTTAGCTAGCTTTATCCAAGCCTCACGCTTTTCTGTCAATTCTTTTATGTAGTTAGCTATGATTTCTTTTGGCTCTTTAAGGATCCCTTTCATTTCGCTACCTCAAGACTATTGGCTTGTAGAATTTGCAGATTATAGCAAGCTCATCTGGGCTAAATGGTTTTTCAGGGAAGCTCTCGAGGTATTTGACTATGGCTTGATACAAAGCACAGACAGGGAGGTGGCTGCAATTGGTGCACTTTCTCCCTTCGCCTATGTAGCGTTCTATTTGTCTCCGTATCCCTGCAGCTTGTATATTGCTTTGTGCCATAGTCTACACCCTGATAGGAATCACTTTGTGCAATGCTTGAAATTGAGCTCTCTTGGAATCTAAGCCTGTTTTAGGATTGTGCCAAATCCGTGCACTGAGGTCATTATATACTGTCCACAAATCTACTTCTTTGAATTCCAAGAGTTCACGGTTCTTGCCTATGAGAATGTAGTCAGGCATAAGCTTCTTAGACAAGAATTTCTGCCCCGCTATCTTCTGGGCTATTTCACGATTAAGTCTAAGCTGCACCAATTTCCTGTATTCCTCAATGACTCTCTTCATGTCGTCAATTACAGATCTAATGTTTCTCGCAATAGCTTCTTTCTTGACTTCGAAGTTCTTCGTGTGCTTCCTGTAGTAGTAAGACAATTTCTTCAAACCTATAAAGACACCGTTCTCGCAGAACTCTCTGAATGTAAAGCCTGAAGCAGAAAACGCTAGTGTTCCGTCTATACTGTTCTGAATGGTGAACCCGATTCTAGCATTATCTCTTCCTTCGATGTCATAAGGCACATCCACTATATAAGTAGCGTACATCCTGGTTCCTTCACTAGAGAAAGCTACATGCTTGTTCTGGTAGAATTTCTTAAACGGGACAGCACCTACTTCATCAGCTATCTCATTGGCTATCTCTAAAGCTACTTTGTTAGGCAAAGCTTTGTAGCCAGACCCTAAGACAGCAACCAATTTGCCGTTCTTGATGATGGCTTTATAACCACTTGGTTGATCATTGTATAGTAATGGGGCTTGGATTATCCCGTACTCTTTGAGGCTAGTATCTGCTTTACCAAAACTTATTCTCATTTCCTTCCCTCCGAGCAAGGTTTAATTTCACATTTTAAATTGTGCTCTTTGGCTAGCTTATTAGCTAGTATGATTGCTTTGTCTCTGGAATCCAAGCGCACTGTTAAAATATGCGGGCCTTCATCTATTTGAGCTGCTTTCTCAACATTTTCGAGTGCCTTGATTGCTGCTTCGCAAGCCTCTATAGTTGTTGGATAAAGCTCTGGGTCGGCATGCAGCACAAACATTTCAAGCCGCTGTATACATTTTCTTATATGTTCAGACAACATTTTCCATACCTCCCGAGCGACAGTCTCTGCTGCCGCTCTTTGGGAGCAGAAAAAAAGGGAATTAGAGCTCCCAAACTTCGTATACATGCCACACCATCTCCGAACGGATGCAGCGGCCGTAAAGCTTTCGTTGACCATTCTTGTCAAGGATTGTGAATTCTCCTGTCATCAACGTTGAGCCTGGATCGAACCAAGGATCCTTGAAGCCTAAATTTTCAGCGAAGCGCAGCAAGTCACTTTTATCTATAGCAATTATCCTCAAGCCAGGGACTCTAGTGTCTCTAGGAACAGTTACTGCCTTCATTCTCTGAGACTCCTTGCTTTCCTACGGAAATCTATTGGAACGTTATTGTACAGAAACAATGCATACATAGACAGCAACATTTTGTTCGTTGAATCGGCTCTGCAGCATGCTTCTATGAAATCATTCTTTAGAACAGCCGTTAGAAAATGTCCTATAGGCAAATCCTTCCAATACCAGAGGTAGATATTGAACATGCATTCTGCAGCATGCTCTAAGTCTTGCTCTCTTATTGCTCCATGATCCATTAAATGCTTAACCAAGCTTTGATCCTTAAGCCACACTATAATGTCTTCTTTGCTCAGGCTCTGATCCATGAATTTATTGTAGAGTTTAGACATTATTTTACCTCCAAGTAAAGTAAACTGAGTACTCAGACTTCTGGAATATGTTAGATTCTTCAAGTATTGCTTCTATGGCTTCAATTATTTTCTTCTTGTGGATCACTGCATGCCTTGTAGTCACTATGTTGGGAGCAAATTCGACTACAATTTTGACTTTCTGCATTTATATTTTCCTCCAGTAGGTAATAGCTCAAAGGTGTATATAAATATATTCATCTGTCTTTTTATGCTGCAAATAACACTGCCTCAATATTCCTACAAAAAAAGAATCTGCATGTAAAGAACAAAGAAAGACGCTTAATAAAAAAAAGAGATTAAGGTTTTAAGACTTTAATTCTCTTGTGTATCTGCTTCAGATCGTCGTAGAAGTGCTTTAATCGCTCCAAAGATACATTCTCATCTTCCAGAATTTCGACATGAGCCAAGTCCAGCAATTCAACGAGGTTATTTGCATCATCAATGATCTTTGTGATTAACTCGATACTTGCATTGATAAGTTCTTCTCTGCTGCTCATATAATCACCTTCTTGCTATTAAACTTAGAATTTCTTCGTTAGAAGCAGAGGATTCGAAGCGCTGCTTTACGTCCTTGCTGATTTCAATTAACTCCCAAATTTCATTGAGATCTGAGATGCAAATATCAAAGTCTGAAACAGCAATGTCTTGTGCCTCAATTTCATTTCCTGCTTCTATGACTCCTAAGAGCTCATTTGTTTTTTGATTCCTTAGAACATAGTATTTCTTTTGATCTTGGTTTTTATTTTCCATTATTTTCCCCATATAGGGTAGGTTTATTTGATATTTAAATATATTTACAAGTCATTTCAGATTTGGTGCGTCAAAAATTGCTTCAATATACAGCAAAAAATAAGAAACTTATAGAGATGCAAATAAAAAAAAAGAGGTTAAGTTGCTGAGAACAGTTCCGCTTCAATCAGCTCATAGG
>QMNG01000056.1 GCA_003647645.1 candidate division Kazan bacterium
CAAACAGTGACCTGGACTGAAAGCGATGCATCAACTCCTGACCTTATTGGTGCAGTTGAGATATGGTACAGCCCTACTGGTGATGTAGATACTGACGGCGTAAGATTAGCCGATAATATACTCACTCATGAGACTTGCTCAACAATTACTGCTCCTAGTGCTTTAAGTTATGACAGCGCAGTCATCAGAGTAAGAGATGATGACGCAAATTTTGCCGATTATGTAACCGGTGATTCAGCCGCATTTAGAGTTTTAGGAAGAATAATCTACGGTGCATCCCCGGCCTCGGGCGATAACTGGTACATCGGCGAGACCACAAAGACAGTCACCTGGACAGCTTATGGTAATGAGATGACTAGTGTGGATATCTATATTGATTATGACGGAGAGGGTGGGGCAGCTAAGATTTACCAGAAAACCGAAAGTACAACCCCCGGTTCACCTGACTCCTGGACTTTTGACGATATAAGCGTATCAGTAGACGGCGTAGGCGACCACGTAACCGAAGATGCCATAATTATAATCGAGGATTCCGACGCAAACCGTAAGGCCCTGACTTCATACAACTCGCCTACCTTTAATATTGCCGGCAGATTCGAAAACATTGTTGCGGAAGCAACTACAGACCCTGAGGAGAATACCGAAGTAGTCGCCGGCTTAGGCGCAACTATTACCTGGGATAAGACCGGTACGGCAATCACCAATGCTTTGATGGAATATTCAACCAATGCCGGGACTAACTGGTATAACATAGTAACCGACACCGAAGGCGATACCACGACTTTGATAACCAACAACGAGAGCTACTCCTGGGCTGTGCCTGAGGCTGCAATATCAGACTCATGCTTAATTAGAATAACCGACCCGGATAACTCATCAGCTACTGGCCAGTCAGCCTCTAACTTTATAATCGCTTCCAAGGTAAAAGTATTGCAGCCTGATGTTAATGACTCCTGGGATACCAACACCACTGAAACTATCCAGTGGCAGAAATGGGGTGATTTTGCAACAGTAAACATTTACTACAGGCCTGATGACCAGACTTCCTGGACATTGCTTAATACCGATGCTCCTAAACCATCCTGTCAGGATGAAATAGACGGTTTAGGCGATACCTTAAACGGAAGCTGGGATTGGTATATTGATGAGAACACAGTTCTATCACCTACTGCCCAGATAAAGGTAGAAGACGCTGTTAACTCAACTGCTACTTTAGCTGTGTTATCAGACGAATTCACAACCAAAGGTTCATTGGAAGTACTATGGCCTAATGCTACAGATTATAATGTTTATGAGGCAGGTATAGCTAAAGATATCAAGTGGAAACGCTACGGTAACATCGAAGGCGTTAAAGTCTTTTTAGATGACGGAGCCTCAGGATATTCTTTGATAACCGAGCTAGGTACAGGTGGAACAGTTGATTTTGTCGGAGCTGAAACCGAACATACCGAGAGCTGGACACCGCCTGAGGCAATCGGAACCACTTATACAATTAAAGTCCAGGATAAAAACAACTCAACCATTGAAGCTGAATCTCCTGCTTTTAAAGTAAAAGGTAAATTGAAGATAACCGACCCTGACCTGCAGCAGCCTACCTGGTATATTACCGATACCGCAAGGAGAATAAGGTGGGATGTGCAGCACGGTAATATTCCCTTTGTAAAGATTGAATTATCGCCTTCTGGTAATTTTGACGGCGACGAATATATCATTATCGGCCAAACCCAGGCTGATAACGAGATACTTTTCGATTCCGCAAATACCCCTGTTGCTAAAGGTTTTTATGACTGGGATATAGGCAGAGACACTCCGTTAAGTGAAACAGCAAGAATCAGGGTAAAAGACTACAATGAAACAGATTACGACAGTGTAGCCTCAAGTTCAGGCGCAGACCTTACTATAAGAGGTAAGATAACCGTCCATACTCCTTCCGGAGATTGGAACGTCGGTGATACCGACAAGACTATTACCTGGGATGCCTATGGCGGAATATCAACCGTATGGATAGATTTTTATGACGGTAACCAGTGGCTGACTGATATTAACGGCGTAGCCGGAACAGCCTGCGGCGACGGAGACAACAAGTCCTTCTCAGTTGCTAACTGGGATGGAGAAAATATGATTCCTGATATGAAGTCAGCCAATTGTCAAATCCGCATCAGAAACGCAGCCTCTAACCCCACGATCCAGGAAACATCCGATACCTTCTACGTATATCCGACAATTACCAACGTAGACATAATACCTTCAGCCGGAGACGAAGGAGAAGACCATACTATCTGGCGTGCAGGATTGACTAACCAGACAGTAACCTGGACCGAGAATGACCTTGCAACACCAACTTTGATAGATACTGTTGATATAGTTTACAGTAAGTCGGGAACTTTCGGCGGAGACGAGGTAACTCTACTCGAAGACGTAACCACCCATGAGACTACTTCAGCTATAACTGCACCTACAGATTTAAGCTATCAGTCAGCTAAGATACGGGTGCAGGATAATGACGCCGGCTTTGAAAGCAAAGTATACGCAGACTCAACTGAAACCTTTAGTGTTTTAGGAAGGGTAGTCTACGGTGCATCTCCTTCTGAAGGTGATAACTGGACTATCGGAGCAACTGATAAGGTAATTAACTGGACAGCTTATGGTGATCAGATGACTCAGGTAGATATTTACATAGATTATGGATCAGGATACGTATATCAGAAGACAGAAGATACGGTCCCGGGTTCGGCTGATTCCTGGACCTACGATGATATAGATGCCGGCGTAGACGGCGTAGGCGACTATGCAGCTGAAAACGTAACCGTAAGAATAGAAGACGTTGATGCTAGCAGAAAACCATACACTCAATACGTATCACCTGCTTTTAACATCGTAGGTGGATTCGAATGGGTATATCCTTTAGGCGGAGAGACATTCCATGTTGATAATGACGCTACCCCAACAGCTCTACAATTACAATGGAAGACAACCGGTTCAGACATATCAAAAGTGAAGATAGAATACTACCATGATACTAACGGTTGGACCGTAATAGATTCAAACGTTACCAATACTTATGGTGACGGAACTTCTATAAATACTTACAACTGGGATATAAACTCAAGCCTACCTTTACCTGTTGATTACGCATCAAGTAATATGAAATTCAGGATTACCTCAAGTGTGCCTGACCACCCAATAACAGCTGAAGAATCTAATGCTATAGCCTATGTTGGTAATATTGCTGTTACCTCTCCTAGCCAGGGTGACATCTGGGTTGCAGATGGGGCAACTGCTAATACGATATCCTGGGATGTCTATGGTAAGGTAGATAACGTAAAGATATCTTATACCAGAGATTCCGGGTCTAATTGGGTTGAACTAGTATCGTCTATGTCAGCTGAGGCAGGCGATGCAACAGCTAATAAAGGCGCTTATGATTGGACCATACCGACTGACCCTTCCTTAGGTGATTACATAACCAGAGTAGATGCCGGTGATGAATCATATATTAAGGTAGAGGATGCAACTATTGGCCTTGGAATATTTGCTTATGATGAGTCATTAGACTTTATAGTAAAAGGTCAACTGAGCCTTGTAACTCCTAGCTCAGCCACCCTAGCCGATGGTTTTACCGGAAGAGATTCCACTCAAATAACCTGGCAAAGAAGCGGACGCATAAATGCAGTAAACGTAAAATATGCAACTGACGGAGTAACCTTCTCTAATGTTATTGAAGCAGACAGAACTTTTGCAACTACAGCAGCCCTTCAGCAGTCACTAACTTCAAACTGGATAATTCCTGAAACACCACTACTTACTACCTACAAAATATTAGTCGAAGATACTAACTACGAGAAATCAGGAACCAATGGTACCTATATATTAAGTGATCCATTTACAGTAAGAGGTGCATTAACCCTTACTGAACCAAGTTCTACGACTACCTGGAGAATAACCGAAGAACATACTATAACTTGGGATGTAGATCACGGCCAGATAAATAAAGTAAAAGTTATCGCATCTCCTTCAGGTAACTTCTCAGGAGATGAATACACCGTCGCTACAAACCTAGATCCTTTTAATGTAAGTGCATTTAGTGCAGTAGCAACTCCTGTTGGAAGTGGAAGCTATGACTGGACAATACC
>QMNG01000057.1 GCA_003647645.1 candidate division Kazan bacterium
CCTCTACATTATTAAAGAGATTAGGTAAAAAAGAAGGATTAAAGACTGACTTCTGGGAAGCTATGGATGCAGTTATTAGAATTGACTTAAGAAAAATATATGGAGATAAAATAGGAGAGGCAATAGATAAGTGGAAAGAGAGTAAAGGAGAAATTCCTGCCGAGTTAAATGACTATATAAATAAGTGGTATACTACCGCAGTTTTAAATTGGCCTACTGCAGTTGATAAGTGGATTAATAATCATTTAGAACCTATTATAAATAAACTTCCCCAGAGTTTTAAAGAATATTTAGGGGATAATCCTGCTCAAACATTAGCGTATTTATGGACAAGGTTAGGTTATAGCGGAACAATGATGTTTAATATGAATATGGTTACCAGAAATGCTTCCCAGAAACTAATGACTTTAGGATTAGTTTCAGAGAAAAACTGGATTCGTGCTTATGAAGACCTCATTAAATTTATATTAAAGAAAGGTGATTGGAAAAAAGTTGAAGCTATTCTTAATTCCTCTACTGAACTAAAAAATAGATTTCCTGCTGAATATTTAACTGCTTCAGGTATATCTAAGATAGAGAGAGCAGGAATGTTTCTTTATAAAGGAGAGGACTGGTTAAACTGCGCTCATTCAGTTCTTGCTGGTTATTATGATGCTACTGATAAAGGAATGCCTCACGACTTATCTATCCAAACAGGAGATAGTGTTTTAGCTGCTTCTCAATATGTTTATAGACCCTGGGATATGCCGGGAATTGCTTGGAGGGGAGGAGCATTAGGAAAAGCAGCTACTATGCTTACAACCTGGCCGATGAACTACTTCACTAACTATTGGCCTGAATTACTACACAGAGCCGTATCAGGAGAAGATATAAATGGATATAAACTAACTCCTTATGAGAGAGCAGGGATTATTAGGTATATAATTTACACAGGAACAGCGATATATTTATTGAAAAAGATGGGACTTGATTATAGAAGGATATTTGGATTTAGAGTTATTCCTACTCAGCTTAATCCTATTCTTAATGCTATATATAGGACAGGACAATATGGAATTGCTAAAATGAAAGGAGATTATGAAGGACAAGAGGAAGCTCTCCGTAATTTAAAGAATACGGCTACTGTTAATATTCCTACTTATTTACAATCAAAGAGACTTATCCAGGGTTATAAGAATTTACTTGAAGGAGCGGAGAAGGATAGATATGGTAGGGTAAGAAGACCGTATGGAATAAAGGAAGCACTATTAGAGCAGTTTTTCCCTTCCTATGAGAAAGCTAAATATTGGGAATTAAAGAGAGAATATTGGAGTAATTTGGCTAAAATAAGGGATTTAGCCTATAAGAGAAAAGAAGCTGAATATAAGAGGGATTATAAGAAGGTAAGGGAATTATTAAAAAAGAGAGCAGAAATACAGAAGAGACAAAAAGAAATAGAAAGTATTCTTAATGAGTATGCCAGAACAGGTAAGATTAATAGAGATTGGAAGATGGAGATTTTAGATTCGTTTATCCCGCTTTCTATAATAGGAGGAAAAACAGGATTAGAGAAAGCTAATTCTTGGAAATGGTAATTAGGCTACGGGGTTTCCTCAGGGTCTCCTCCTCCCCCTCTCCTTTACCCGTAGCCTTTTAAATGACTGATTAGTTCTAAGGGGTCATATAAGAAGAGAAAGAGAGTAAGGCAAGTAATTAATGGGGGTGTTTAAAGTGAAGAAAGCAAGAGCTTGCCCTCGCTGTAAAGAGAGGATGTATAAAGTAGGGTATTCTGAATCTGCATCGGGAAGAGTATATGAAATGTGGTATTGTGAACATTGCGGAAAGAATGTAGCGATACTGCGAATTGATAAAAGCCAGCACGCTAAATGGTAAAGAAATTAATTGTTATTGCTCATACAATTTTAATTTTAACAATGTTAGAAATTAAAGGATTTATACTACCTAAAAAAGGACTGGAGATAGAGAAACAGCATCCTCTTATAATTTTTACAATGTGTATCTGGGGAGAAGCAAGAGGATGTAGTTTCTGGGAGCAGGTAGATGTAGCTAATGTTATAAGGAATAGAGTAAAGAAAATGAAGAAATCCTATCCTGATGTTATTCTCCAGAGGAAACAGTTTTCTTGTTTTAATAAAAGTGACCCTAACAGAGAAAAACTTCTAACTCCTCTAAAATATGATTCCTGGAAAATATGGATATCCTGTTTCTGTGCAGCAGAACTAATTTACAATAATATTATTCCTGATTCTACCTATGGAGCTACTCATTATTATTCTGGAGAAAGAGTGCCGTATTGGGCTAAAGAGATGGTAGTTACGAAGGAGACGAAACATTTTAAATTCCTGAAAGAGCGGGATAAAGAATATATGTATAGATTTAAAAAGCGAGTAAAAAATGGAAAAAATAATTAACTTAACAAAAGAGGCTATAGATGAGTTAAATAACGGGAATTATATTATTATTAGATGGGATGATAACTTATTATTGAAGGTAGAAAAGTATACTCTGGAGGAGCAGATAAGGGACGAATTATTTGGAGATGAACCTGAGGTTGTTTTCATCCCTCATTGTCAGCCCCCAAAGGCTGATAAGTAAAAGTAAGCCAGAAAGGAGAGGAAAATGGTAAACTGGACAGAGGAGAAAATTGACCTTATTAGGACGCTATCTCAAAAATACAGTGATTCTGAGATAGCTAAAATCCTCAAAGATACCTACCCGAATGAAGAGTTTTCCCGAAACTCTGTAAAAAGAATAAGACAGGTTAAAGGAATAAAAAAGAAAAGAGAAGTCTCACTTACCCCCCAGATAAATATCCAAATTAACTATCCCGAAGTTAAGAAAAAGATTTTAGAGTGGTTAAAAGAAGATAAATTAAGCATAGGAGAGATATCCCGAAGGTTAGACCGCTCAAAAGAGACTGTAATTAAGATGCTGGATGCTCTAAAAGAAGAAGGATATGAAGTTTCCTTAGATGAGGAGACAAAACAAGCAGAACTTAGAAAGGCTATAAAGACAGAATTTAAACCTATTAAATATCAGAAGTTATATAGAACTACTTATAAGATAGGACTAATTTCTGATACTCATCTATGCTCTAAATTTCAGCAGATTACTCTCTTACATACAGCATACGATATTATGGAGAAAGAAAAAGTTGATTTCTGTATACACTGTGGAGATTTAGTTGATGGCTGGGAGGTATATAGAGGGCAAGAATTTGAGATATTCACTAAAGGGATTGATGAACAAAGGGAATACGCTATCAAGAATTATCCAAAGACTAAAAAGTTTAAGACTTATATTGTTTCTGGAAACCACGATTACTCATTCATTAAAAAATATGGATATAATATTGTAAGAGCGATATGTAAAGAAAGAGAAGATTTAGTTTATAGAGGAGAGGTAGGAGCGAAGTTTGAGATTAAAGATGTAATTATAGAACTTCTTCATCCTACTGGAGGCAGGGCTTATGCCCTTTCATATAAGCCACAGAAATTTATTGAAGCTATGGCGGGGGATATAATCTCTCAGATACAGACAAAAAAGGAGACTAAAATCCCTCAGATTTTTTTAATTGGACATTATCACTCCTCCCTTTACTTTCCCTATCTTGGATTCTCTATTTATGCTGTCCCTTGTTTCCAAGCAACCACTCCTTATTTAAAAGCAAGAGGATATCACCCTTCCATTGGATTCTGGATTATCTCTTTAAGTGTAGGAGAAAAGAGGAATTGCGGGATAATTGAGAATAAATATTATGATTTCTCTTCAGAAGTTATAGATAATGACTACTAATATGACAGAACCCTTGACAAAAATTTCTTGTTATATTGGCTACTGGAGAGAAAAAGAGATATTTCTTCCTTGACAGAACCCTTGACAATTTTAAAATATTTGCTATAATGAGGGCGAAAATAAAAAAGGAGGAGGTAAAAAATGAAAGAAATTAATTCTAAGTATGGGAAAAAATGGTTGGTCGATGATGGAGATTTCTCCATTATTCCTATGAAAGATGGCAGAGAAGAATGGAGAAG
>QMNG01000058.1 GCA_003647645.1 candidate division Kazan bacterium
ACTGCTGTAAGATATGTAATATCACTGGCTGCTCCTTGAATTGGGTAATTAACTGCTAGTCTTCTAGCTCTAGCTACAGAGGCTTCATCTTGAAGATCAAACTGAATAGGAATCTTTCTACCAAACATATTCTTTACATACCCATTCTGTAATACAAATTCTTGAACTCGATTCATCCACTCTACTGCTTCAGGGATCAGATCAAGAAACTGTTGCTTGATTCTAGTAGCTTCTTCTATATCAAGCTTGAATTGTTGAGCAATTGATGTAGCCCCACGTCCATATATAATTCCGAAGTCCAGATACTTGGTTAAGTATCTTTGTTCCTCTGTTACTTGATTCTCCGAGATCTTAAACAGAAGACTAGCTAACATTCTATGGACGTCTTTATCTTCTTGATAAAACTTGACTAATTTAGAATCCTTACTATAATGAGCAAGAGTCCGTAACTCCATCTGAGAATAGTCTGTCTCTACTAAATAATAACCTTTGGGAGCTATAAATACTTTTCTAATATCACTAGCATAATCTACTATCTTGGGTATAGTCTGCAAATTAGGCCGTGAACAGCTGCTCCTGCCCGTAATTGCTCCTGATAGATTAAAGGTAGGGTGAATTCTGTCTGAATCTGACTCTGCTAAAGCATCCCAGATCCCCTTACAGTAAGTTAGTTTTAACTTTGCTAAATTTCTATACTTTAGAATAGTATTTAGAAGAGGTTCAGATTGTCCCAGTTCTATGTTAAGCTGATCTAAAGTTTCTTTGGAGGTAGAGGTAGTTGAAGATGATAGTTTTAAGTGTTTATAAAGTAATTCACTGATTTGTTTAGGTGAATTCAAATTCAACTCAGTTTTACCTACTTTTCTAAGATATTCTTGAACCCTAGAGTCTTGATTAATCTCTGACTTTAGACATTTTAATTGAGCAGCTAACCAAGTTTCACATTGTTTCAGTTCTGATTTGTCTATAGTAATTCCCTGATATTCCATCCCCATTACAGTTTCACAAGCAGGTAAAACTAAATCATAATACAGAGATTTGAATTCCCGATCTATTTGAGGCTTCAAGTGTCTATATACATGATAAGTTAAATATGCATCTAAGGCCCCTCTTTCTAAAAGCATATTATAGTCATCTGGGGTCAATTCCCTCTGAAAGAGTTTATCATAATCGATTTTATTCTTTTCAAAAGTTGTATGAACATATCTGAGTGATAAGGCTTCAAGATTTGAATATGGAGATGCTGGGTCAAGTACTTTATAAGCTAATAAAGGGTCAAACACCACGTTCTGAACTTCGATTCCAGCCTTTTTTAAAAACTTACAGTCAAACTTCCCATGAAAGAAAATTTTAGGGACACTACTTTCTAGAATTTCTTTTAAAATGTCTTTAGTTAAATCATTAAATAGAATACCAAAACATCGATCTCCATCAGATAAACCAACTGTTAGAATTTTATCCTTACAGAAATTTAGTCCAGTAGTCTCACAGTCAATTGCTAGAATGGGAAGTTGTAAGATTTGATCTTTCATCGAAAGTAGATCTTGAAGGGTAGTTATAGTATCAACATCAGGTTTCTCTAAAGTATAAGTTTCTTGAAGAAGAACTTTAGCAGCTTCAAAAGCTTGAACTATTTCATTTTCAAGTTCTAATGAATGTGATATAAGAACTCTAGCAGGATGATGGGTAAAAATCACCCAAGTATTGAAGTTCAGATCAAAGTAGTAGGACCCAGGGAGAATTTTCTCTTGAAAGAATCTTGATGCTACTGTCCCTAAACAGATAATTACTTTAGGTTTTACTTCTTCAATTTCTTTTCTTAGAAATAAATTACCACACTTTCTAGATGTAGTTACTGATATAGTTTTACCTGAAGGTTGATAACATTTAACTGCATTCCCAATATGAATATGAGATCTATCAAGTCCTACTCTTCTAAGAATGGAATTTAGTAGTTGTCCAGATCTCCCAACAAAAGGTTTCTTAGTTTCAAGTTCTTTAGAACCAGGTGATTGTCCTAAGATAAATAAATCTGCAGGAGTGGGACCTTCAGAGGGAATACTTCCTCCCTGTTTATATAGACTGCATTGTTGACACCCTAGCCATTCATTCATTGAATACTCTCCTCAGTTAGGTCTTCTTCTTCCATCTTAGACAGTTCAGGTGAAAATCTAAATGGCAACTTCCCAATAAATGTAGAAAGTTTATTTTTATTTACAACTACATCAACTAACTTCAAACGATTATGAATTACCTGTTTAGTCACTATAGTAAGAATCAGATTAGCATCATACTGTAAAGATACAGTTTCTTTCATAGCAGCGGCACTAGTATCACCCATCTGAATAGACTGTTTAGTTACTTCAGCCGTTGCTATAAGAGGACATTGATAAAGACTGGATAGTAATTTTAAATTGTTACTGACTAAATCCACCATTATCTTATCACTTCTTGCATATCTTTCACTCCTAAGTTTATGTAGGTTATCTACTACAATAACAAGTGACTTATCCCGAAATAGACTCTTAGTAGTTTCTAGAAGTCTCTGAAGATATTCAATAGTATATCCATGAGTAGCATCTTTCAAATTAAATAGACTAACTTTGTCCCTAAGATACTCCAAAGCTTCTTCCCTCTTCATCATATAAGATTTTTTCTGCTCATCTGTTAGAGTGGGATTCTGCATTATCTTAAACTTTGGATTTGCTACAGTATTAATTGGTAGTCCTGAAATATTAGCTAAAAATCGTGATAGAGTAATTAGAATTGAATCATCTATGGTCAGATAAACAATGTATACATCTCTATTCTTCTTTAGTATTTCTAAAGCAAGAGAGATACACAAGGCACTCTTACCCTGATTTGGGGGTGAAGATACTAGAATCATCCCATTCTGTAAACCATCTAAATAAGTATCAAAACATTTATAGGATGAGAGACCCAGTAACTGACCTCGAGACCAAGCCCATTTTTCATATATGTTGATAGTCTCAATTAGACTTTCTTTTTCTTGAAGAGCCTCAATTGTTGATACCGGGGTCTTTTCATACTTCTTAGCTTCATCTAAAATAGTCTGTTTAGTAGCATGTAAATATTTAGTCAGATCAGCAACTAATTTTTCTTTTTTAACTAAATCATCTTGAGTAGCTAAATAGATAAACAGATTTCTTTTTTGGGAAGTCAGTTTTAGATAGTCCCAAAGTGAAAGTACTTTTAGATCTTGAAGTTTCTTTCCTGCTATAACATAATCCCCTGGATCGTTATACTCTTCTAACAGAGCAAAAATAACTTCAATATCCAATTTGGGACTACAGACATCACAAACAGCTCTACGTCCTTGATCTCCCCCTGAATCATTATCAAATACTACTACTATTTGTCTAACTTTTCTTCTAACTAAAGCTTCATAGTCAGATTCAGTAAAGTGATTCCCTAGAGTGGCTACTACGTTATTGACCTGTTTAGAATTTAAAGTCAGAACAGAAGAAGCTCCTTCAACTAAATAGACTGGTTTAGATGGGTCTATTCGATCTAAATTAAATAATTTTTTCTTTATACTAGCTAGATATGTCTTATACTTAGGTTCTCCCTCAATTCTTCTGATTTGAATCCCAAACAAACCTTTAGCATCAAAAAGAGGGATAATTAAATTTCCCTTTAGATCATTTAGATCTAAATTCAAATAATCACAGATCTCTTTAATTCTTCCCGAGGGAGTTTTAGTTTTCAGAATAGTCCCTAACTGAAACTTATCAACTGAGTCTAACCACTGTTTCGTCTTAAGTAACTGAACTATTGGCTCTTTAGAAACAGTCTGAATAAGTTCTTTCAGAGTCTGATTCCCTTTCTTAACTAGAGTCAATAGAAACTGTTGCACCTCTTGAAGAAACTGATTTTCAGCTGAGGTGTCAACTATCTCCTGAAAAGGGACGTTAAACTTCTGACATAGATATTTAACAGTTTCATGAAGTGCACTACCAGTGATTGGTTTACCTTCTAGAT
>QMNG01000059.1 GCA_003647645.1 candidate division Kazan bacterium
AAATCCGCTACAATGCCTTCCGCACCGGGCTGTTGAATTGTAATGTTGTAACGAAGCAGGCACGGGGCTTAATTTCTATCGGGGAAAGACTATTAAAGAAAAAAGAGACAATTTATAAAGAGCGAAAGAAAGCGATAGAGAAGCTTATCTCTTCCTTAGACGACAAAGAGGTAATAGATGAAATTCTTTATAAAGGGAGAAGCTCTCTTGGTCCTTTTAATTTTAATGTAAAAACCTCGACGGGTAATGTGAAGAAAGAAGCAAAGAATCCCGGGCTGGCAGGCTTTAGAGATACCTTAAAAGGCCTGCTTTATAAAGGCGGGCACTTACAGGATAATTTCCACTGGTATTACAAATACATAGAGAGATTATTGCAGGGGCTTGAGGGTTCAGATGAGGTTATGGAATGTTTTCATAAGATACTGTTTTATAAAGGGATAAGGCTTAAGAGATACTTTAAATTCATTGAATTTTTAGACCAGCTTATAGCCGCGATTGAGAGAAGGAGAGCGGAAATTTTATCTACAGGGATTATATTAGACGTGCCTGTTCTTGATTCAGGAGCAGAGATAAAGAATAAAGTGATAATTCCTGAAAAATCCGCTCAAAAATTAGGGGAAATTTTAGCTCTTTTTAAAAGTTATGGCCTATTTACAACTTATCTCTATAACCGGCTTTTTAAAACAGGAAGGATTTCCAAAAAGCTCCATAAGCGAAGAAATGACCCCCGGCCTCAGGAGTTTATCTCTGTGGAGGATAAAAATTCTATAGTGGTGGTGGAGGTAAGTGGTTACCAGATAAGGGATGAGAGGCATAAAGAGCGTGTCTATGAAGGGGTATTGCTGGAACATCGGTTCGGCAATAACTTTTCTTGTTTATATCCCCTGGAATTTGAGCCCTTTTTAGACAACGGTAAGCCTTTAAGAGAATTAATGGACAAGGCAAAAGAATTAGGCTTAGCAGTAAAAGTGGATTTTATCCCCTGGATAGCGCCGGATAGTAAATTTTTAAAAGAAAACTATAAAGAATTTGTCCATTTTGAAGTTTCTCCACAGGAGGTTGAGCAAGTAAAAAGAGAGGGGATAGATAATCCCAGGGAAATTGCCAGAAGATTGCTCCGGCAGAATGATAAATTCTTTATTCTTTATCTAAAAGAAAAAGACCTTTATGTAAGAGTTGCCCACCCAGTGGGTATAGGCGAAGCTGTTCATAAAGACCAGGCACTCCCCAATTTCTTCTCTCCTGTGATAAAGAGAATGTTTATAGAGGAGTATAAAAAGCTCATTGATTTAGGCATAAGAAGATTCAGGATTGATTTAGTAGAGAGATTGTTAAAAGATGTTATGCTGGGGCAATGGAAAGAATTATATGGATTCTTGCCACAGTCAGTTTCAGACGAGCCATTAAAAGAAATAATAAAAGGGCTTAAGAGCTACACCTTGAGGGCTTATGGAGAAAACATTATATTTAGCGGGGAATGTTATGACGGAAAAATCAGAAGGAAACTTTTGGATTTAGGATTAGAAAGAGTTTATTATCATAATGTATTTTTGGATGCAAAAGCAGTAGTTAAAGGTGAAAAACCTGCCTGGTGTCTGGCGAAAAGTTTAGAGTGGGCGGTTATAAGGTCTCCTGAGAAGATAATTTATGCTTCTAATTTTGATGAAGAGCCGATTAAATTTATAGGAAGTTTAGAGTCTCAGAAAGTTCTCCATTTCTTTCTTTTTGCTCTGGGGTTATCAGGAGTTCCCGTAATGATAGATTTAAGGGATTTATTATACTTTTCTGGCCATATTATTCCCATAGTGGATAAATGTTTTATGAGTGAAGAGGAATTTAAAAAGTGGAAAGGATTATGTGAAAAATATCCCTCAGATACTGGAAAAATCCTTCAATCTTTGCTTGAACAGTCAGAAATTGCCCAATTGCTTAAGAAGATGTATTCCTGGGATTTAATTAAAAGGGGAAATTTACCCCTTTTCTTAAATAATTCCCGGCCGGAGAACGTAATCAGCCTGGGGTATAGAATTAAGAACGATTTTCTTATTCTTTTAGGTAATTTTTCGTCTGAAAAAGTGCAATTTAGCATAGATTTAGAAAGATTATTGCCTCAAGATACATCTTTCGAAATCAAAGACTTATTATCCGGCAGAGAGGAAGAAATAAAAAATTCAATCACACTTAGCGGCCACCAAGTAAAAGCCCTTGTTCTTTTGTCTTGTTTATCCCCCGCAATCAAGAAGCAACAAGAGAGAGAATCAAACGATTCAAATGACAGAAAGGTAAGAAAGTCCAGCAGTCCGATGGATTCAGTCTCTATTCCCACCCCAGGGGTGGAAATAGAGAGGTTAAATAAAAAGAGAAAGTTGAATTATCTCCCGTTTGAGTATCCTGCAAGGTTATTACCCCCATTTGAAGAACCAAATGAAGAGCAAAAAGAGAATTTCTTTAGATATATTGAGAATAGCTTTAACTCTTTGGGATTAAAAGGAGTAAATCCTAAGGAGATAGTTGTGTTGAAAGACGGAACAAAGACAGGAAAGATTGCTGATATTGAAACCGTTCCTGGGAAAGATGCGATTCTAAAACACTTAGCACCAAGAGCACCTCCTCTTAATAAAAACAGACCCGATTCTCAACTCTTCCAAACCTTAGTTGATAATATCGTTCTTTATGATGTATTTTATCAGCTCATAGAGGATTTAGATGAGTTAACAACCCGCCAATTAATTTCTGAATATTTCAAAGCCAATCTAGGAAAGCTCATACAATTCAAAGAGGCAATAAGACATTTTGGAATAGAATTAGATAGAGATTATGAAGAAAAATTACAATCAATTTTTGCTTCCAGTCCTGCCAGTCCCGTAAGAAATGGTCAAAATAGGCTTTATGGAGAAGGAATTTCTGACCGGGTCAGCTCGCCGATGAATGATGATAAAGATGAGTTACTTAAAGATAAAGATATTGTTACAGGGATAACTTCGGAAGGGAAAGTAATAGATATTGAGAGAAATATAGTATCCAGAGATATAAGAGAAATTACTAAAAATATTATTAAAGAGGCAATCAAGCCCTATTTAGAAAAGATAAGAGGTTTATTTTCTGAAGATATCGATTTCAGAGAATTATTTGAAAAGGAGCCTGTAGGTGGGTATTGGAATAACCCACCGTATGAGGAATACAAGAAGAAACTTTTTTCTCGGGAGATACTTTTTAAATTTAGGAATGAAAGCCTCGAAGATGATTTCCCTCACGAATTTTCTTTAGATGCTGAAAAATACAAATTTAGATTAAAGAATGTCAATAATTGCGGTCCGATAGGTTTTGAATTAGAGTGCTTTTTAGATGGAAGCCGGATAACTTTCGATGTTTATAAAGAGATGGCGGATTTATCTCCTCTTCAGCTGACTGCTAAGCAATGCCATCTTTTAGAAATATCTAAGCCGGAATTAATGAAATTTGTATTTATTGTAGAAGATAACCTCTTTGACCAGAATAGTAGTAAGATTAGTAAAGAAGAATATGAGAATAAGAGAATTTCTAAAAAATTATGGACACCTTATGAAATTGAGATTTTAGGTCAGCCCAGTTCTTCACCAATCTTTAGCCAAAAAGAGAAGGAAGAAGTAGCTTTGTTTATTAAAAGGTGGTTTGTAAATAGAGGTATAGATAAATCTTTAAGAGATTACTTACATCAGTCTGGAATTGAAGAGTATCTTTTCTATTTAGGCGGAAGTTTTGGGAAAAGTGGCATTTCAGTGAAAAGTAAGAGCGATTTGGATATCTTTCTTGTAATCGGAACACCCAAGGATATTAAAAAGATTGATTGGAGTTTATTTGAAGATTTTCTTATGAATAAATTAGAATTTAATACAGTAGAAATTCCCTATACTATGTTTATTTTTCCTGATGAAAGTGAGTTTTCTATAAAACTAAGAGAAAAGTTCAAGATTACCTATCCAGAGTTATGGATAGTGAA
>QMNG01000060.1 GCA_003647645.1 candidate division Kazan bacterium
GTTGCTGGTTGTGGTGGATACCAGCTACTATACCATCTATAATCTAGTATGGTCGCTGTACTCATTAATGCTGATTTAATCATAGCTGGTGTCCAGTCTGGATGAGCACTCTTGATTATTGCTACAGCACCACTAACATGTGGTGTCGCCATACTCGTACCACTCATAGATGTGTAGTATTGTAGATCCCATTGTGGATCATATGCAGCGTACTGTGATCTAGCTGCGATAATATTTACTCCTGGAGCAGCTACATCAGGCTTCACCGTATAGTCTGCTATTGAAGGGCCACGGCTACTGAAGTCCATTATGTCTATGTCTAAGTCATCTACTGGTTTCTGGGCTGCTGCAACAGTTATTGCTGAATGAGCTATACCTGGTCTCTCAACAGTATATGGTCCTTCATCGCCGCTATTACCTGCAGCTATAACAAATGTAACACCATACGTTTGAGTTAAATTGTCCACTAGTTCTGATTCAGGGTCATAATATCCTGGTGTAGCTGCTCCTCCAAGACTCATAGATACAACATCTGCACCATTTTTAGCAGCCCATATCATTCCATTCATTATCCAACTCGTATAACCCCATCCTTCAGAGCTAAGCACCTTGCCTATCATTAGTTTTGCTCCAGGCGCCATACCGATGAATCTAGCTTTTACAACATTCCATCCATAGTCATAATAATAGACTCCTCCAACATCTGTTACTAATGGAGAACCATTCTCTAATGTATCACTAAAGCCTAGTTCCTGTATACTTATGTCGTCAATCCACCAACCATACTGTCCTATAGCTATATATGCTCTATAAACAAATGCTACGTATAGATTTGTTTGACCAGTGGTGTTTATAGTATATTCATGGTGTTGCCAGGATGTATCTGTAGTATTCCTGGTAGTTACATTGAATACATCTAAGGTGTACCAGGTTATACCGTCGTAGCTGTAGAGAACATATGCTTCATCGTCGTACCCGTATACATTGAACCAGTATGGATTTATGTGTAGTTTATCCCAGAAGCTAAGTGTTACATTATCATATCCTGTAACGTTGAACCAGTATATAAGCCAGTTCTCCCATCCATTGGGGTTACCAAAAGCGTATCCGAAGGGCCTTGACCTGGTAGCTGAGTGCCATGCATATTCACCACTATGTGCAAAGACTTCAGCTAATCCTGTTCCAGCTATTGTGCTAGCAACATGTGTTCCATGTCCATGTGTATCCGTTACATCCTCGTCTGGTAAACCATCAAAGTCGAAGTCTACGAAGCTTTGAGTAGCTACTATCTTGCTTGTACCATTGGGGAAGTAGAAGTCTGGATGATTAGGGTCGATTCCTGTGTCAAGTACTGCTACAGTAACACCGCTACCATTGTATCCTAAATCCCATGCTACTGTTGCACCAGTTAATGGGACGCTTGTATCGAGTAGTGGATATACTGGGTAATCTAGTGTAGCAGCATCTATGTAACTGGACTTAACGAGTTCTTTTAGTGATCCTAAGAACTTAATGTAGCTATTGAATGGTACTATTACTAGAAATGTATTGATCATTGGATAACGGTATACTATTCTACCTCCAAGTTCACGTATTTTAGCTTCAACTATGTCTTCGTAGCCTTTAGCATACTTTATAAACACTCTTATATTCTCGCCGTAGAGTTTTCTTACGTATTCTAAGTCAAACATGTTCTTATCTATTTTGAATAACTCCTTTTCCCTGACATAAGGCTCCATGGGTCTTGTCTTTTCTCTAACTACTTTGTTAGGTATTGGTATACGTTCTATGTTCTTGTATTCAGGGTAACGTGGTGGAACTACTGTCTTCTTTTTAGCGGGTTCTATAACGTTCTTAGGGTCGGCATATGCTAGTGATATAGGTGATATAATGCTGACAACTATTATCGTTAACAATAATAATAGTATTGTTTTGCGCATAAGCTCTAACCTCATTCTATCTCCTAGAGATAAACTAGTTAAAGCTATTCTATATAACTATTACTAAGATGAAATTAAGGAGAGATACTAATAAGATAAGTAATACTGCTTTATTTATTAAGTAAGGAGGTAAAAATAAGTTCTCCTTAAAAACCTATCAGCTTCTTGCCGTAAGGTATCTAGCCGCTATAACTCCTGCAACTATTGCTATGACGGCTAGAACGCCAATGGTAACCGTGGCCCATGTTGGAATTATTTCTCTGGTTACTGTTGATGTTGATACTATTGTCGTTGGCGATACCGTTGTATGTGTTGTGGTTATGGTTGTCGGGATAGCTGTTGTTACAGTCTTTTCAACTGTTGTGGTTATGGTTGTTGGGACTGTTTCAATTTTTGTAGTCGTTACAGTTGTTGTTACCGGTACTTCTCTTGTAGTTGTTATGGTTTTCTCTGTAACAATGGTTGTAGTATAGGTTGTTATTAATGTCCTTGTAGTCTCCCTGACTATGGTAGTCGTTAGAGTTATGTTTTGTGGTAATACTGTTGTGGTTGTAATAGTCGTAGTTGTTGGTGATGTAATAGTTCTTGTAAAGGTTTTAGTCACTGTTACTGGTACGGTACGTGTTTCAGTAGTGGTTGTGGTATAAGTTATTACTGTGACCCTTGTTGTAGTTCTCGGGATCGTAGTAGTATAGGTTGTAGTAGTTGTTTGTGTTGTAGTCGTGGTTATAGTGGTTGTAGTTGTTATAGGCGTAATTTTCACTATTAGCGGGAAGTGTAGATACTCCGCATACGTATCCCCGGGCTTCGCTACTGCTATATATACATCTAATTGTTCACTAGTATTAACGTAGGATGGTAGATAGAAGGTTGATTCAGCCTTACCAGTGCTATCAGCTACTTGCTGGTCAACCCATACTATGTCTCCCTTGTATCTTATCTCGTATCCTACAATACTATTAGGTTCTACTCCACTCACAACTACTTTTACTGCCCCCGTGGGATCAACTGTTACTGTAACTGTAAATGCTAATGCTATTGGGGTGAGTAGCCCTATGGCTAGGAGAGTTATTAATAAGATTAACTTAACAGACCTCATGGCTACTCACCTGGAAGAACTGTTATGGAGAACTCTTTTCCTTCGGCTAGTGGTGCCCAAAGCTCTTGGACTATGCTAGGATAACCCGTCCATACAAATATTTTAACTATGTAGTCACCAGGCTCATCCATTCTTAAGGTTACACCACCCGCATGTATTTCCGCTATGCTTATACCATTAGTGGTGTTTAATTCTATGGACCCGGTAAATGATGTATGATAATATAAGACGCTAGCTGTTCCCGTCAACTTGTATATATTAACTAGTACCAGGTACGATATATTTCTTGGCACAGTAAACTTGTAGTAGTAGTTGTAATAATATGCTTGATAGCTTGGATAGAATGTACCATTATAGTAGTACGAGTGTTCAGGACTATAGTATGGCCCAACATAGTAATAGTAATAGGCTGTTTGATTAAGATACCCCCATGGAGGGAGATAGGCTAAGTCTACGTTTACATTAATGTACTCACCAGCATATAGTGACGTAGCGTTAATACTAGGCTTCAACACTAATGGCATGAAGTACCATTCGGCGCCCTCCCAGCTATAAATGTAGATCCAGTAAGCGAGTAATGTTAGCGCAGAAGCTGCTGGTAGTAGCAGTATTATTAATGCTAATGGCTTGGCAATCCCTGGACCAAACCTCACCATAGCGCACCTTATCTATATTCTCTACTTAATTAATGGTATTTAAATGTAGCCTTAATAAGAGTAGAGCTAAAAGAATAACGTCCTAGCTACGAGTCTTCAGAGGGAGGGTATTTTCCACGAGTTAAGTTGAAGTAAGACGATAATATAGTTTACAAAGCCAGTATGTTATAATGTCTATGCTAATACTACGTAAATAGCTTGTTAGGAGTTGA
>QMNG01000061.1 GCA_003647645.1 candidate division Kazan bacterium
CCCTTGCTTGATGCCTCTCTCGATGTCCATGAGACGCCCAATCACTGAGTTATCCAAATACACTTTCATGTTAGTACGCAATCCTGCTGACCAATTGTCGGTGGGCTTTTCTAGGTTAGCTACTATTATAATACTCAAAAATAACTAGAGCCAACCACTGCAGCTTAACAGCGTGGGGAGTACCAAACTAACCGCTATGGATTACTTCGAGTAACACACACAAAACGCCCAAATGTTCATAAGCGAACGATTCGAAAATGGGTATGGCTCACAACTTCATTACTAACCGAAGAGGCCGAACTCTCCCTTACACGCAGTCACTCAATCTTTGCTTGGTTTGCAAGACAGTATTAAGTCAAGTATTCCTGACTTCTGTAACTGGCCGACATTATCCTGATAGAACGCCAAAAGCGCGCCTGCCTGATCCTCCTTACCCAGAAAATCAGTCAGGGGCTTACTCGTCAGGAGAACTTGGTAGCCGACGTTCTTCCGATCAAAAGTGTTGCCCGCTTTTGCATACGCCTCTGATTCGATGACTTGATCCCGTATGGGGCTTTGAGGAGGTATCTCAAGGAAAACCATAGCTCTTGGTCCGCTCTCCCTTGGGAACTTGAAATGGTAAATCTCGTCTGAGAACCAAAAGCCCACAAACACTCCGACCTTGCCGGGACCTCGCCAATTATAAAATACACCATCGCGATCCCATGATAGGTGTTCTTCACTCGCTTTAAAGCCCTCAACTTTAATTCTCGTCTTAATCAATTCCCTGTGTTGACTTAGCATCTCAGTTAACTCAGTCAATCGGGACATGTCAGCTAAATCCTTTAGTGTAAAGCCTTGAAATCCAGCCATGTTCTCCTCCTTAAGAAATCGGATGTAATGGTCCAGCAGGTACTTTTCAGGTGAGTTATCTTTGAGTTGGACATAGCGTCTATTCGTAATCCTATATAGATCGTACCATGTGATATTGTCCGTATCCGGCTGGTAGTAACGGTATTTTGCCTGTCTTATCTTTGGGGTGTGCTGCGCTAGCGTGAATATCGAGATTCTTTTGTCCTCAGGGAGCCCTATGCAATCTTCATATTTCTGAATCTGGTCGTAGGTGTCCCCATTAAGGTCATCCTGCGGTCGGTAAGTGCCGAGGCCTGCACCGACTTTGACTTCAACAATAATAAAGTGCACGTCGTCCTCGATAACTAAATCGAGAACCGCTCTGCCAAACCGTCTAGTCTCATAAGACTCCTGGGTTCTGATGGCAACTTCTTCCGCGATAGGTATCTGGAAAAGTTCGTTCAGCACGAATTGCCTATAGCCGGGCAACTCGTATAGCAGGCTAGCCAGCAGTTCTGTAGCATAATTCTCATCCTGGGATATCTCGGCGCCCGCGTATTTTTTCAGCTTAGTGAACAAGCTTGCCGCCATAGTGCAATAATACTATAGACCTATCCACAAAAGGAATCAATAACTCTGGGCGGGTCTTGCCCCGGAGCTAACCAATCCGCTATAAGGTGCAATCCGCAGGGGTCATTAGAGAACTAGTCCCGTGGGCCGTTACTGTTGCTTCATTCCAAGAGCTCGTTAATCCGGTTGAGAGCGTCGTCTACGGCTTCTGGAGCCGAATTCACCACGAACTCATATGTCTCCTCAATCTCTGCCGGGGATAGGTCCGGCAAGGAGTTCACTTTGGCACACACGGTCTGGAACCACACGTTTGAGGCTGCCAAGTCTTCCAGTACATTGAGTTCTGTCGCAGACAGGACGGACCGAATGCACTTTACTTCGTCGCTCCGAGGAAGCCAAACAGGGTCCAAATGCCCGAATTTTGCGAAAGCTGGTACTTCTATGATCGCTTGAGGAAAGAAGATAGCGATGCAGGCAATACAGAGGCGACATCCAGATGCGAAGAGAACAAAGAAGCGGTCAAGAGCGTCGGCAGTAAAGGCCAGAATATTTGAACCCATGAGACCCATGTTGAGCGTCGGCACGCCACGGGTATGTGTATATGCGCCTAGGTCCCGGTAGATACGGCGTAGCTTGTTAGTGATCTTTAGCTTTCCGTCACCAGATTGATAGAGCGCATCCTTTGCTATCTCGTCCAACATTATATTCAGCGCTGGCGTTTTTACCTCTTGACGGCCCCATTTTCCAATCATGGACTTGTCTTCTACCTTAGCAAAGTAGAGTTGTAGCAGTACCATCTCAAGAACTTCCCGAAGACGTTGATAGGCAGATTTGTAGTGAGCTTGGAAAGCTAAGACGACGGCATCAGTTGCAACTTCCTCAGCATGCACGAGGGGAATACGTTCGCCACTGTGCCGATTTCTCGAAGTGATGGGATAGACACAAGCAGCCTCATGGAAAGCTGCATATATTCTCAGGAAATCGCTTCCCACTCTACTCTCTTGTAAGTATTGTAGGCTCCTCTGGACTGCCATATTGCTTTCTTGAAACCGAGGGGTGATCTCAGCTGATAAGATTTCGGCAGCGCCCTTCTCATCAATGGTACCACCGGTGCCCACCACAAGCACTCTTTCATAATCGGTCTTGATACCAGGTGGTGCAGCCGATTTTTCGAGGCGTGGTCTTTTCTTCACTTGAAGGATAATCGAACGAACAACTCCCATTTCATTCTCGCTGGCGCTACATCGCTAGCATACCATAGTATATCCTCTTAGCTTTTGCTTGGTTATTATACCACCGATTCGGCACCAGAAAACTGTGGCTATGCTGAGCGTCCTTAGGGGTAACTTAATGAGTTTTTGTACAACGTCGGCTGCTCGGCCAAGCTAGACAGGCTTTTCTGCAGCAGGAGAATCTCTGATGCCAGAGACAGGATTAATCCCAAAGGGAATCCTTATCTAGAACAGAGATACCTCTATTGAGCACAACGATGTGCCTGATGTAAAATATTGGCGTCAGCACCAAGAGAGCAGAAGGAAACCATGATACCATGATGCAGAAGATACATATTTTAGCAACTCTGATGGTGGTAGCTTTGCTTGCCTCAGTAATCTCTAGTGGCGGATGTGCTGGAGAAGAGGCTTTGCCAGCCTCCCCACCTGCTCCGACTCCACGTACTCCCACACCTGCGTCCCCTGCTCCTGCTCCGGCACCGCCTGCACCTGCTCCTGTATCTCCTGCTACACCCAGTCCGCCAGAAGAACCCTTCAACCCGGCCAAGCCCCACTTTTTTGTCCTGAGTGATGCTACTGATGCCATTCCTGAGGGGGCACAGGTAGTCCTAGAACACCATCTGACCCCCCAGGAGATGGAAAAAGGGGCCCGGATGGCGCACCTTGCTGGCGTCAGATACGGCATATTCGTCTCCCTTCATGATATCGAGTGGCTGGAAAGAGAGGAATTTGAATCGCTTCTTCAGGATGCTGTGGCAATAGGGTTCGACGGTAACCCCATCATCGGATGGGCTGGAGCTTTCTATGACACCAATCATCCGCTCTGGCAACAGTTCCTGGTGGACAAGATGAAAGAGGCGGTGGACGCAGGTGCCGAGGTCATCTGCACTGATGACCATGAGGGGAATGCCTGGTTCTCCAACCGGGGAGATTACGGGGAGGTTGGCGTGTTTGGCGGGTACTCAATGCAGGGATTCCGTGACTATCTGGCGTCAAAGTACTCCATGGATGAACTTGCCGACTTTGGCATTGATGACCTTGAGACCTTTGACTATGCTGCCTATCTGAAAGAGAAAGGATACGCGAAAGAGGATATCCACGAGCAGATTCTCAGAAAGCTTTTCTACCACGAGTTCAACCCGATAGACGTCCCCCTTTTTGAAGATTTTCAGGCTTTCCAGAACCAGAGCATGGTCAATTTCCAGAAACGATTGATAGCGGAAATAAAAGAATACGGAATACGCACCCAGGGCAGGGA
>QMNG01000062.1 GCA_003647645.1 candidate division Kazan bacterium
GCCATTACCTGGGGTGAAGCCTTTTGGGCTGGTGTTGCCAAAATGTTCAATTCCGAGGTCTTCGCTCGCCAGCTTGAACGAATACAGAAAAAGGGAGGCTGGGGAGCGGCCCTCAACAGGATGATACGGGTGGAGCCGAACAAGGAGTCGCTGGCTCGGTTTTGGGAAGAGATCTATAACCAGAGCAAGGACCATCAGGAGAAGCAAAGAGCCTTGCTTCTCGGGTATTCCACCATGGAAAAAGATGCCATCATACAGAAGTGGCAAGAGCTCGCAGACATCGGCCAAACGTACCAGGACATATACACGGCCAGATTACAGGTACTTGATGAGCAGTATGGAACGACGGCACAAATTTGGGCAGAGACAATGCTTGGTCGGTTCCAGGTGATAGAACAAGGACTGGCCAATATGATGCAAGCAGCATTCCTCCACACGGGTAAACTGTCCGACGCCTTCAAAAGCATGGTAAAGAACATGGTCGGCTTGTTTATCCAGGGATTGGCCCGGATGCTGGTAAAACACATGATTCACACTGAGGCTAAAAAGAGGCTAACGATGGCTATGGCTAGGGCTGAGATTCAAGCTTATGCCTCAATAGCGCACGCTGCCGGTGCTGCTGCCGGAGCCAAGATAAGCCCCTGGACAGCAACTCAGTGGGCCAATATGTCACGGGCAGCAGCCATGCGCGGAGCGATGTTCCTGGGTAAAACAGTAGGAGGGCTGCCGGGAGGGGATGTGTTTGGCGACCTGCGCCTTACGCTTGGAGGAAAGGGAAAGGTTCCTAGCCTGGGAGGACTAGGGCCGGGGCTCACCACACCTCTGAAGTTGAAGACCCCGGGAGCTAATGAATATGAACAATTTGCTAAGCAGTATAAACTGGGTGCTTTTGCCGAGGGCGGAATTGTTACCAAGCCCACGCTAGCTGTCGTAGGAGAAAAAGGTCCTGAAGCTATTGTCCCCCTGAAGGAAAGCGCCCCTGCTACGGCTCCCCAAACCATTACGTACAATATCAACCTGATTGTGCCGGAGGGGGCCATCATATCGGACAATATGGCGCGGGCTATTGCTGAGAAACTGTCTGATATAGTAGTCCGCCATGATGTGGAGCTGATCGCTTCAAAGGCCAAGTTAGCTGAGGAAGTGGAACCGGGAGTATAGGATGGGGACCACACAAATAGTTTGGGACGGGAATACAATAACCCTCGGCCACCGGGCCGAAGCGTTTACCCCTGTACACAAAACCTTGGTGACAACGATTACCACACAGAGTGGGTATAACGCTTACCGTAGTTATTGGTGTAAGCTTGTCTTCAAGATCAAATGCGGTATACTAACAGCAGCAGAGGAACGAGCACTCACAAACTTCTGGTTTCAGTGGGCACGGCATGGATACGAATTTTCTATTGCCTGGGACTCCGATCAATGCCAAGCGACAACAACGGACCAGGATTACAGCCCCAGCACACCGAAAAGAATTTATCTCGCAAACAGCACATGGTTTTCCTTGATACACGTTGGTGACGAGATGGTTATTTACTCGTCTGATCGGGACAAATTTGAGGTATTTCGGGTGGCCAGTATCTCCTCACCTGACTACATAGAAGCAGACACGGACCTAACCTACTTCTATGAAAATGGTGATACAGTTAGGCATTACTGGTATCTGCCCTACGCTCGACTGGTTCGACCTGAAAAATACATAATCAGTACTGACGGTGAAGGACGGACTAATGCCAGGCACCTAAAAATGGAAGTGGAGGAAAGTGTGCAATGAGCCTTCCTCCTGATAATGTACGTGCTCAGCGTCCCGTTTTTGCCATTGAGTTTGAAGATGCATACGACGATCGAACTGTCCACGAGAATGACGACACGAGCAAGTGGTCCAGCACCGGAGATAGAACTGTTACTTTTTCGTTAGACTCCGACTCCCGTGTTAAGGCGGCAATTCCGACTGGAAGTTTCCAAGATGATGTAAAGATGACACTAACGCTTCCAGCAAGAAAGCGGGATTGGAGCGACGGCAAAAGGTATGTAAAACTAAATATAACTGATGCCAGCAAGTTCGATTACTTGGGTGACCGCCTGTACTCGATGGAAAGCGCGGGTGACTGGGGCCCGCTTGGCCAGACACAAAACGAGGGAGTTTGCACCAGTATCTACACCGAAGGCTCCGGAAGCTGCTGGTTCGACAAGCTCGGCACGGCGGATACACTATGCGGCATCTACAACAACAACGAATCGTTGGATCTGTCGGGAGTGAAGTACCTAGCCTATGACTTTTATGTTGACAATTCGACGATGCTTAGCATCCTGGACAATTCAGGCATCAGCATTTGGCAGGACAACAGCGAAACCAACGGCCAATCCTATGTATTCGATGCGTCGTCACTACAGGTTGGATGGAACTGCGTAGTAATCGACCTCGAAAACCCGACGAGCACCACGGGGTCGGGCATTACGGACTGGACAGACATCAAGCGAATAGTCTTCCGCACACGCACCAAAAATGCCGGCGACGCATTCGGCGGGAGTAACGATTTCCTTCGCGTAGACAATGTTCGCGTACTTGATGACTATCAGCTTGAAGTTTGGGCCGAATGCAAAGCTGGAATTACAAAGAAGTACAGGTTTACAGTAACAACGGGCATTAACCGCCTGTACCTGGAAGACAAGTATCTTATTGGCACTTCCGGCTCCGGTGCCTTTGACTGGGCAGCCATTTACAAAATACATATTCGAGGCAAGACGCTTTGTGCTGATGGAACAACCCTCACGTTTTACCCCTTTTTGTCCCGGCGGAAGAAGACCTATACCACAGGCAACATATTCGAAGGTGCCCAGCTTATTTCTACGGGAGCGGACTTCGAAAGTAGTGGGGGGAGTACGAGTGGTACAGGAGCATCGGGAAAAGTTGCTAGTGGGTGGGAACTAAAAGCTACAGATGAAGCATGGACTGTTCAGTATGAGGGCAATGTAGAGCCTCAAGATGACGGCTGGACGCTGTGGGGCGATGATCTTGGTAGTTGTAGCGATGGTATCTTGACGACTACAACCAGTAACACCAACGGGTGCAAGTATCGCAAAAGTAGTGCTAAAACATATGAAACAATACATCTCAGAGCACGGGTTAAAGCGCAAGACCAAAAGACGAAGGCCCCTTTTGGCTATATAGAATTAGCGTCAAACTACAAGTTTGTATCAGTTTTGTTTAGTGGATCTGTGTTGTGGGTCACAAGTGAAAGCACAAAACATCAAGTAGACCTGAATTCAGAGTATAGTATTCTAGATGTTTACTTGGATACCATAAAGAATAAATACCACCTGCTTGTCAACGGTGAGCTAATACTAGAAGGAACTCCTTCTGACGACCCTACAGAAGAAACATTCATTGAATTTGGAATAGCCACGGGCGACGAAGCGGGCGTAAAAATTTATTGGGATTACGTTTATTATAAAATAAGCCGCGAGCAGCTAGTATATGCCACAAGGGAAACGGATGAGCTCTACGGGGGAAGCATACAGACTATTAAACTAATAGAAACGGGAGATACCAGCTATGATATCACACTCCAAACATCCTCCGATAACTACTTTGTAAATTCCTACAAATATGAAGGGGATCAGTACAAGGTACTACTCCGAGCAAAAACAACAAAAACGACTACAATCTATTTCAAACTATACAGTGTCGCCCTTTCGGCGTATATAGGTACTGGGAATATAACTATCCAGTCTACCAGTGGATTTAGAGAATACAGTGTGCCCTTATCCGTAACAGGGGGAGGCGACTACTACAATTGCATATTGATAATGGAATTAGGTAACCAAGCCGACGAGCCTATTACATTGTACCTATCGTCAGTAAGACTCCAACGAGAATACCCC
>QMNG01000063.1 GCA_003647645.1 candidate division Kazan bacterium
CTTCTTGCCTTCATAATCCCTGAGGATTTTGACCATTGTGCCCTCGGGGTAATCCATAGAGGGCGTCCATTCCATCTCATTGCAATCTACATAGATTTCCTCCATAATAGTCCTCCTTGATAACGGCAAATAATGATAAAATTGCGTTTTCCTTAACCGGCAGGATAATCACTGTCCTGCCTTTGCGGGAACGAAATGAAATATGAGCATGCCAGACAGTTTTCCCTCAAATTCAAACTGGCCAGAGCCCTAGCCTCAAATGCAAAAGCTCCGAACCAGGTGAATAGGGGAAAGGAATCAAAAGAGGTCTTCTTCTTTTGTATCATCCGCCTTCATCCAGATCCTGTATAATTTTTCACCGGCTATTTCAAAGCACTTATATCCTGTTGGATCAACCTCTTCTACCATGACCTCACCCAGTTCTTTGCATTGCTCTAACCAGTTTTTGAAATGTTCTCCGCCACCAAAATAGACCTTAATCCATTTATTTCCATCTTCATCTATTCTCTCTTTAGCCAACTCTTCTTCTGCTATCTTCTCCTGGATAGTTTTACCGCGATTTTTTTTATCAGAAATCATTACAAAAGCATAACCTAATTCAAGCTGAAAAGCTAGACTCATTTATTGATGATCCTATAACCTATATTTTGTACAAAAAGCTTAAGAAATACTGGACGAGGTTTTAACGGGACTTTTGCGAGTTCTCCAAATAGAGAGTGCGCAGCAAAGAGGTACAGAAGTGCCTGGGGGCAGGCTAAGCATTCACCGTTAAACCAAGATCGGTTTTGGTGTTGACAAGGGTGATAGGAGTGCTTATATTCGCCAAATGAAATTGAGACTCAGTCGCAATGAAGCCGACCAGATGCAGGGGCGCCCTTTGACTAAACAGCGGCGCCTGCTTTTAGAACTGATTGACCATGCCGGCGGGCACGTAGATGCCAAGGAACTGTACCGGCGTGCCAGTAACAGAGGCCAAGCCATTAGCCTGGCTACGGTATATCGCAGCCTGAATCTGTTCAAACAGTTGGGGTTGGTTAATGAGAGGCGGCTGGGGAAGAGGCGCTGCTTTTACGAGATGAAGCAACCGCTTGAGCACCAGCATCTGGTGTGTAAGGGCTGTGGGAAGGTCATAGAGTTTGAGAGTCCACTGGTTCGTAAGCTGGTAGAAAAGGTGCGGCGCTTACACTGCTTTAATGTAACCAATGCCGAATTATATCTTGAAGGATACTGTGAGAAGTGTAAGGACAGGGTGAAAGAGGATACTTAAAGGGTACTAAAGAGTGGAAGAGGACAAAGTAAGAGACATTGAGAAAAAGATAGCCGACCTGAAAGCTCGATGGCCTGCTCACTCGGTGCCACCGTCGATGTGGCAGAAATTGGAGGACCTGGATGATGAGCTTGAGGAGGCAAAGAAGGCGGGTGATAGCCCCCTTTCTGAGTAGAGGTATACATGCCTGTTTCCAGTCAGCCAAGGATAATAATTTTTACATCATCTTCGTGCCCCTGGTGTAACCGAGTCAAGCAGTATTTGAGGGAGAAAAGGTTTAGATTTAGGGAGGTCAATGTGGAAAGGGATGCTGACGGGGCCCGAGAGTTGAGGCGCAGAAATATAAAGGGCGTCCCTGTCGTTTTGATTAACAACAAGCCCATTATAGGGTTTGATAAGGCAAAAATTGATAAACTACTCCCTATCAGATAGGAAGGGAGGATTTTAAGATGCAGATTAAGCCATTTGAGGACCGGGTCTTGGTTGAGCCGGAAGAAGTCAGCGAAAGCAAAACTAAGGCAGGGATAATCATCCCTGATACTGCCAAAGAAAAACCGAGAAGAGGCAAGGTTGTAGAGGTCGGAACTGATGAAGAGCTTGCTGACAAAATTAAGGTGGGAGATACAGTACTTTATGCCAAATTTACCGGGGACGAGCTTGAGTTTGAAGGCAAGAAATACTTAATCATATCGAGAGCTGATATCCTAGCTGTGATTAGATAACCCGCCTCTGGAGCGGGGGACATGGAGAGGCTTGCGGCCGCACGGATTACAGCACGGAGGCAGAAAGTGACTCGCTACGAAGTAATCATCATTGGTGGTGGACCGGCTGGACTTACTGCCGGACTATACACCTCACGAGCCGGACTCAGGAGCCTGCTCATAGAGCGAGGGATGTTCGGGGGCCAGATGGCAAATGCTACGCTGGTAGAGAATTACCCCGGGTTCCCTGAGGGCATAGCTGGCCCCGAACTGGGTTTACTCATGCATCAGCAGGCAGTCAGATATGGCCTAGAGGAGATAACTACTGAGGTCACGGGCCTTACCCTTACCCAGGGCCAGCTTTACGGCGTATCAACCGCTGAAGGCGACTTTGAAGCGGCTGCTATAATCATCGCCGCTGGCTCGGAGTATCGCAAGCTGGGAGTTAGTGGAGAGGAAACGTTTTCTGGTCGTGGCATTTCCTATTGCGCCACCTGCGACGGCTTTTTCTTCCGTGACCAAGAGGTAGCGGTGGTAGGAGGGGGAGATACCGCGATTACCGATGCTTTGGAGCTAAGCCGACATGCCAGCAAGGTCTACGTAATACATCGTCGAGACCAACTCCGCGCGGGGAAGGCTCTTCAGGAGCAGGCATTTGCCCATCCTAAGCTTGAGTTTATCTGGGACACGGTAGTAGACGAGCTTTTGGGAAACAAAGTACTGGAAGAGCTTAAATTGCGTAATGTCAAAACAGGTCAGCAGTCTACCTTGAAAGTGGATGGTTTGTTTGTCGCTGTAGGGCTCATGCCCAATAGCCATATCTTTTTCGACATTCTGGATTTGGACGATGCCGGCTACATTATCACCGATGAAATGATGGCCACCTCATTACCCGGTATTTTTGCTGCCGGTGATATCCGCAGGAACTCACCCCGCCAGATTGCCGCTGCAGTTGGGGATGGTGTCACTGCTGCTATGTCCGGCTTTAAATATATTCAAGAGCAAGGCAATGGAATCAGAACCGCGAATCCTCAAGCTGATGGGAAGAGCTGATCCCGCGGGACTGAAGATGAGGTAAGAAATGAAAATTCTCCGTTGGAAAGGGAGGTTAAAGAAAGGAGGCAGCATGAGCAAAGTGGTGGAAGTTACAGATCAAAATTTTGAGGAAGAGGTTCTCAGGTCGGATCTACCCACAGAGGTTGATTTTTGGGCGCCCTGGTGTGGTCCATGCAGAATGGTTTCTCCGATATATGACAAGCTTTCAGAGGAATATGACGGCAGGTTCAGGTTTTGTAAAATCAATGTGGATGATAACCAGCATACAGCGATGAAATATCAGATTATGAGTATACCCATGCAGATGTTCTTTGTCGATGGCGAGAAGATAGATGAAATCCTCGGCGCGGTTCCTGAACCTACGATTCGGGAAATGGTTGAGGGGATCCTTGAGAGCCACCCAACAGATGAAAAAGGGAGGCTTGAAGTGATTCTAAGGTCCTGGGCTGAGCACAATAAGGAGCACAGCGAGAGACTCAGGAAGTGGGCGGATAAAACCGAATCTGCAGAGAACAATCCCATTTACCATAGAGCATTAGAGGCAGCAGAAGCGCTGGAAAAAAGCAACCAGCAGCTCTTGCAGGTGCTGGGCGAACTAAAGTTGGGAGAATAAACAAAAAAGCATAGTCTGTGTTATCGGGGAGGCGGGGCGCCTCGGCAGGCATTCCCCGACTAGACAGACAAGCCCAGAGGGACCTCTTGAGCAAAGATTCTGAAACGGGAAATATAGTGGCCCCTGTGAACCGCCTTTTGTGCTCAAAGGGGGCGTTTACCCCTCCCGGAATTCAATAATTTTACCTTCTCTAATAATTCTTTAACCGATATACATGCAGGCGAGTCCTC
>QMNG01000064.1 GCA_003647645.1 candidate division Kazan bacterium
ATAAGTTGCCAGCGGGATGAATGACGATAAATGGGGAGAAATCTTAGACAGAGTTGAAGAAAAGTTTGACGTAGTTGATAGTGGAAAGGAAATATTAGAAGACATTCCAAATGCTTTTGTCGAATTTATAATCTTTGACTCGCCAGTGGGCAGACTTCGGCTGGAACGAAAAACTAGCCCCAGAGTTCTAGATAAAAAAACTCTCGGTGCCCAGAAGCGGACGATGGGTGTGGGAGTGGAATACATTTATTCCAAGGACGAGTTTGTCAAAACCTTTAAGGCATTTAAGCTTGTTGACGGCGAGTGGGTTCCGTTTGAAGCAGAAGATTTTTTGAACTAAGTGATGGAACTTGTTATAAAGACCAAGCAGCAATTTGATTTTGTAGATATCACTGAACAGATTGAGAGTTCATTGTCAGAGCTAAAAGTAAAAAACGGGGCAGTTTTGGTTTTTTCCAAACATACAACTGCGTCCTTAATCGTGAATGAAAAGGAGGAAGGCGTTGAGGAGGACACGGTGAATTTTTGGAAACGGCTGCTGCCACCTGAAGGCGATTATCGGCATAACCAACTACGCAAAGATGATAATGCGCATGCCCATTTGTTAGCGATGTTTTTGGGACCGTCGATAATTTTGCCAGTGAAGCAGGGCAGGCTCGATTTAGGTACCTGGCAAAGAATATTTTTGGTTGAGCTGGATAAGCCGAGAGTTCGCCGGGTGATTGTGCAAGCTGTGTAGTTTAGAACAAGCTGGTGTTATGATTGATATATGGAGTGCACGCCGATAAAATTATCTCCGACCAGTTTGAGCTTGTTTCGTGAGTGTCCGAGGTGCTTTTGGCTGCATTTTAATAAGGGTATCAGAAGGCCAACCGGACCATTTCCCTCGTTGCCCGGCGGTATGGATAAAGTGCTGAAGACCTATTTTGATGAGTATCGAGGGACGGATAAACTTCCGCCCATTGTGGCTGATAAGCTAGAGGGCAAATTACTGGATCCGTTTCCTAAGACACTTTTTTATAAAGACGATAAGCTTAAGGCAGTGTTGCAGGGTAAATTAGATGAGGCACTGGACTATGGTGATGGAACTTACGCGGTGGTTGATCATAAAACCCGCGGTTATCCCCCTAAAGAGGAAATATTTCCGGCTTATCAGTGGCAGATGGACGCTTACGCATTTTTGATGGGAAAAAATGGTCTGCCGCCTCGGGATACCGCTTACTTGGTCTATTACTATCCCACACCCGGTGCTCTGCACAATGATTTTCCATTTGCTGTGGAAGTGAAACCGGTTAGGACTAATCCTACAAATGCCAAGCAAGCGTTTGAGGCTGCAGTTAAGCTGTTGCGCAGTGAGATGCCGCCCCCAAGCAAAACTTGCCAATATTGCGCTTGGGCTGAGGTGGTGAGTAATTTGGACTAGAGTCTGGCGAGTGTCACTTTGGGAAAGTAACCAAAGTTGTTGGCACTTTGTCTTGGCAAAGTGCTAAAAACCGTTTACGCAGTCGTTTCCACTATTTATCTAAAGAAATCTTTCTTCTGGTTTATCACCAAACTCATCTCGATGTTCCACATCGGGATTCAAACATGGGCACGCCAGAATTAAAAATTTCTCTGATTCAGGACGCTCCAGCTCCAATGCTAGTTGTTGGCTCCGCCAAAAGGAGGAAATACTATATACTAGATACAAGATACTAAATACTAAATACTAATTCTGTATGGAGGATTCAATTTTTTATAAATTCGCGAAGGGTGAATTGAAACCGGACAAGATACGATTTGAGGATGACAAACTTTTGGCGTTTGATGATATTAACCCTAACGCTCCAACTCATATTTTGATTATTCCTAAAAATCGCAATCTGCGGAGCATAGTCCAAATGACGTCTGAAGACACTAAGCTGCTTGGCAGTATGATCTATCGAGCCAAATTATTAGCCGATGAACTAGGCCTAGCTGAAAATGGCTATCGGTTGACGATAAATGTGGGCAAATGGGGAGGGCAGGTAGTACCATATCTGCATTTGCACCTTTTGGGTGGTGCCCAGTTAAGCGGAGACCTGTCACAATTCACTAAGGCAGAATAGTATATACTATAGTATATATCATGTTATATACTATTTTTATGAAAAAATACTTGCTTTTGGACTGTAAAAAGGGTATATTCTCGTTATGTCAATTTATGTGAAGAAAAAAGAGAGGGAAAGCTTCGAGGCAATGTTGCGTCGGTTTACCCGGATGGTGATCATGAGCAAGGTATTGACTCAGGCAAAGGAAAATCGATTTCGAAGCAAATCACCCACGCGTTCGGCGCGTAGAGCGTCGGCGATTCGACGTGAAAAGATTAAGCAACAGAAGCAAAGAGAACTTTATTAGCTTATGGTGCTTAAAGAGCAAATTAGTGAGGATATTAAAGCTGCTATGAAGGCAGGCCAGTCGGAGACTGTATCGGTTTTGCGCATGTTAATGGCGGCTTTCAACAATATGGAAATAGAGAAGCGGGTTAAGGGTGAAGTGAAAGAAGATGATTACGTTGGAGTAGTCAAAAAAGAGACCAAAAAGCGCAAGGAGGCTATTGAGGCTTATAAAGCTGCTGGAAGAGCAGAAGCTCAGCGTAAAGAAGAGATTGAGCTGGAAGTTTTGTCAAAATATCTTCCGGAAGAAATGTCCGAGAGTGATATTAAGAAAGTAGTTGACGAGGTTATCGCCGAGAGGAGCGAAGATTTAAGTAATTTGGGGATGATCATTGGCGAAGTAGTAAAGCGAACTCAGGGACGAGCTGATGGTGGAGTAATATCAAAACTAGTGAGAGAAAGGCTAGGTTGATGGGTCGGGTTTACATTGGTTTTGATGACTATGCCATAGACGGGGTGGATGACGAACTGATTCACTCTGTTTTTGATGTGGTTGTGGGTGTAGCGAAGTTATCCAGTCACGCTGAGGTTGGTTTGGTTTTGGTAACGGATGATAGAATCAGACAGCTGAACAAGCAGTATCGCAATAAAGATTCTGTTACCAATGTACTGTCATTTAGCTGCCGGGAAATTGCTCAAGACGATTTTTTGTCAGACGAGAATAAAAATTATCTAGGCGATATTTTTATTTGTCGGGCCGAGGTGGAGCGGCAGGCCAGAGAATTTGGCATTGCTGAGAACCAAGAATTTGTCCGGTTGTTTGTCCATGGACTGTTGCACCTGGCTGGTATTCACCACAGCACAGAGGCAGCTGCAGCCGAGATGGAAAAATTAGAAGACGAAATTATCGCTCAGATTATTTTCTGACGGTTTTTCCGTTGCGTGGCAATGAAAATCAAATGATTTAGATGCTAGGCGCCAAACGAACAAGTTTTTGACGAGGGCGATAAGAACCAATGTTTGTTATTTTATATTTTTGTTTTATGTTCCCAAGTATTTTGTCTAATCTGGCCACATATCGGGTAAGTTTGGTAGATTATAATGTTTGAGCTAGAATAGTAGCAGGTTTTTTAAAACTCTTAGATGAAGGAAAAAGTCTCTGTCGGTATTGATATTGGCGATTCCCAAGTAGTTACTGTGATCGGGCATCGTGCAGAAGGTGAAACTCATCCTAATGTAGTTGGGGTTGGTATTCATAAGGGTTCCGGTATGCGCCGAGGTGTGGTTACCGACATGGAAGAAGCTATTTCAGCAATTACTGCATCGGTAGAAGAAGCTGAGCGAATGGCTGGACTGCCTGTAGAGATGGCATATATATCAATTACCGGAGAGCATATTTTGTCCAGCAACAACAAGGGGCTAATCGCCATTTCTCGCGGGCGAGATGAAATTACCCACGAAGATGTAACGCGGGTGATCGAAACTGC
>QMNG01000065.1 GCA_003647645.1 candidate division Kazan bacterium
CCCCATTGAAGGGCCAAGGCTTCACCTATCCTCATGCCCGTTCTGGCAAGAAGTAGAAATAGGGTGTAATGCTCAGGGTAATATTGTTGCACAGTCTCAAGAAGGGCTCTAAGCTCTTCTACACTCAGAGGGTCCATTGCTTCGCCCCTGGCCTTTTGCTTTAGAATCTTCCCCAGGCCATGAGCAGGGTTAGCAGGAAGAATTTCATTGTCCACAGCCTTGTTAAGCACGCCGCTTATCACGTTCTTCAGGTGTGTAACTGTACTTACTGCATAGCCCTCGTTTAGTTTCTTGAGAAGGAAGTCCTTTACCATCCCCCGCTTGATGTCAGTCAAACTCATTTCCCCAAATTCAGGTAGCACATGGAGTCTTAGAATATCCTGGTAGTCTCTCAATGTGCTTGCCTTGCATGTGGCCGGGACTGTGGTCTCAATCCACTCATTCGCATACTGTACGAATGTTGGCACAGGCCTCTTTCCTTCAAAACCAAATTGCCCTAGTTTTAGTCTCGCTCTTATCTCGCTTGCCACTGCCTCTGCTGCCCTCTTGTCCCCTACTTTGCGCGAGATCCGCTTCCCGTCGTGGTACACAAAGACCCACCAGGGATTCCCCTTGCCTTTGACCTTTTGCCTTACCACAACGCCCATAGGCTATTTCCCCCTTTCTTCCTGAGACAAGGCCCAACCGTCTGTCTACTTTCCTAACACAGCAACTGTGCTGTGGAATGGTTTACCGTTCACGTCCGTACCGGTTTCCTGTCCTACGTGCAACAGTTTGTAACCATGCTGTTGAATATAGTGGTTGATTGACTCTCCAAACCTACCCATACCGACAGATTCCTCACAATACTCACATCTTCTTAAAATCCCTGTGCTAACATAGACCACGTGCCTGATCCCCTCATAATAATTTTGTGCTTCCATTCCTATTTCCCCCTTTTCTCTTTAAGGTATTCTTTAAGAAGCCTAGCTATCAACTCTTGCAAAGTCATGTTCTCTGACAGGGCCTTTACTCTTGCTTTGTGCCAGAGATCCGGGTCAACCTTGATAGACTTGGTGACCATTTTCATTTAACCACCACCCTTCTTTATTATCTTTTTTATAAAAGATAGTAAAGATAAAAGGGGTTGTCAAGGGGTAATTTTTTCTTTTTCAGCCTGTCTTTTTGGCCATATTGGATTGGTTCAATCTACTATTTGCCTTTATTGCTTTGAGGGGAGGGAAGGTCCTTGCGCCTTTTATTGCGAAAGTGACCTTGTTTTTGAATATACCCTTGTTTAGCCTCTATAGGTCACGGTGTGATCTTCTTAATTGCCTATTAATTGCCTGAGGAAAGCATGGAATTATGTAAAGAACCTGCAACTCCTTGGATCCAGAGCGAAAGTAATTCCTAAGTTATCCATTTCATTGAGGGTCAGAGGATTTTAAAATCAGCTTTGCTTTGCTTGCTAACTTCATCGCGATTAACTTTGTCTTTGCCCGTTCTGACGGCCACCCCGTAATATCAGCATGTAAATGATGCCAACTCGTTGACGGCTCTACTTTTAAGTCTTGTTCATAAACATTTTCTGCTAGAATATCACCCCTAGCTTTTAGGCTTCTTCCAGAGGTATCACCGACCGCCTCACCAATATTCCATATCTCTCTGTAAGAAAGATTACTGGTTCGAAAAACAGAAGTTTTCCCTTTATATGGCATAAATGCGGCATATTTAATCCTACTATCTTTTCTTGTAAAATGACTGGTGCTAAAAATAAAGCGGGTAAGGACTTCGATTTCCGATACACTGTCTGATTTAATATCCATTCGATTGTGAAAATAACCGTTTGACATTTTCATAGATTAACTGCGGAAATGAGTCTTCAAAGACTTCAACCCCCCAAATCTCACGATTTTTTCCAAGCAGGCCAGCAAAGGTAATTTTATCATCATCCTTAACACTAATCACAAAGGAGGTTTTTGGATCTATCCACCATTCAAATCCAATTTCATTTTCGGGCTCAGGAACTATTGAGGGCTTTGGAAGAGATTGAGGTATCAGCTTTAACAGTTCTCTAGCTTTTGAATATGTGCCATAGGAGATAGGTAAGCTCCCATGGCCGTCCCAATTTTCAGAACCGCATTCTTTAAGAATTTCTGTAAGCTCAGAAACCGCTTCGTCATACCAATCTGCTTTATCCATGTGCAAAATAGAAGTGCTCTCTTTGTTGTTCCCGTTTGGACCTGTGTCTTTTTCGCCAAAATAAGATTCTTCCCCGGTACCACTTAAATAGGACAAGGAATAAGCACCCTCAATATCTGTACGATCTGTGCTATACAAATTGGAGATATAGGTCTGGCTATCTGTTGTTAAGAAATCAATAGCGGGTTCCATTACTATCCACTCCTCATATTTTCTATAAACTTAAAAAACTCTTCACAGAACTCCTTATACCTATCCAGCAAAAGATACAGGTTTTCGATATTCTTATCTAGCCTTCTCACTTCCCAATTATAGTTCATTTTTAGAATTTCTGCAGCTACATAGTTAGTATTGATTTGGCGAGTAATTCTGTCCTCACCTTCTACTTTGAATCTTGCTTCTCGAGGGTATTTCTTTTCTTTTGTTGCTGAATAAATCTCTAGGACATCAACTTCATTGGCGGAAAAAAACTCCAAGTACAAATCGACACGTTCGACCTTTTTTCTAGCTTTTTCCCAAGCGCCTCTATCATCAAAGGAAAAGTCACAATTAATGTTAAATCCAGCTGCTTTTAGGGGGGTATATGACAATTTCTTAAAATAGTTGCCGAAAAAATCTGCCACTTTAGCTCTGTATATGTCCTCTATATTTTTCTCCACCAAAACAAATCTTTCAAGGGTGATCTCCAATCGGAAATTTTCAAACTCAAGTTGTCTAATTACTTGAATCTGCTCTGGGGATTTCTGTTGAATTTTTTCTGGTGTTACATCACAAACATTGGCAACAAATTCAGTTGTGGCAATTGCGGGATTGAAATTCCCAATCACAACAATGCTTACAAAATTATTTTCTACCTTCATAAGATACCTTGTCTGTAAAGGGGCAGCTTTTTTTGTTGATCGGCAAATGTCTCCTTCTAGGTTAATGAGAATTAAATAATTTGTATACGCTTTAAGCAAATCTCATGTCAAGGTGTTTGTAGTTGCAAACTTCTGGTTAGGCTCCCTACCTGCCTTGACAGGACACGTTGTTTCATCAGAGTTTTCTTCCGTGACTTACAACCGACTTCAGGCTGGTTGTTATCTCACCTTACTTTCATTTGAGAAAGAGCATCTTCTCAGCCTCATTCCCAGCGATCTTGCATCAGGTTGCATCTCCAATTTTCTCTAGCACCTTTGAACTGCCACTTACCTTCATATGGATTGTAGTGCAATGCCTCACGCTAACAGAGCAGGGGGGGTTAGCTGCCCCCTGATTGCTTATCTTGCTCCCTCATAACGGCTTTCACCCGTTGCTTATGTTCCAACAAGAGAGAAGCAAGACGGTTCAAGTCGTCCAAGTTATAGGGGTGTTTTTTTCTCAATTCCTCAATCTTGTGCTCAAGAACCTTTAGCCTCATCTCGTGTCTCCGTCGCTGTTCGGTATTCATATTAAGGTTCCTAATTTGCCTCAGAATGTTTTCCTCTCATCAATGCCCTTAAGTCCTTAGAAACCAGCTAACCTGTTGTTATTACAAGCACTAAAGGTATTTTTGCAGAGTGTTTGCCTACCCTACCCCTTACCTTACTATTCGTTGTCAAAAAACCTACCCTGAATCGGGTCAAAATCACCCCAAAATCGGGCCTAATTGTGGTCTAATTCTTTTCGTCACTGATCTC
>QMNG01000066.1 GCA_003647645.1 candidate division Kazan bacterium
CTCCATCAAACCCAACGCCCTAGACCACTGAGCATCCACCCCAGGATCCGAGCCATAAATGATATCGATAGGTAGTGTGGGATAATAAACAAACCCGTTCCAGCTTCGAGAGACCCTCCTCCCACAACGAATATCATAAAGAGAAAAACTGGGCTCCCCACTCAGCGTATTTGTTCCACAATTATCTAAGGAGTCCTCTCTTTCACTAATATTCCTTTTCACACAATCGTTGAACGTTGATGCAAAGACCTTCTCTGATACCTTATGATCTAGGCTATTGATATCTTCAAGCAATGAACCCTCCTTCGCATGCGATAATTCTGAACCTTTAAGCAAAGAAGAAACCGCGGCAAACGAGGCTACGAAGAGTGTTAGAAGAAGGATCCAAGCAACTCCTTTTCCCATGAAATTTCACCAAAACTTCCTTCAAAAATTAATAGTTGAAATACCACCAATTTCCATTAAAAATAGAATTTCAATAATTTGTTACAGAGCTTTTTGTATTCAAGCTTCCCAGATAGGACACTGGAGTCTCGTTTCTTCCACGCTAAATATGCACTCCCATGTTTTCCTTTTTAACTTGATCTAAGATCCTACTCAGCATTGCTTTTAAAAGCTGGAGAGGTGGTTAGTATAGGAGATCAAAATTATAGCCTTAAAACGTGAGGGAGAATGAGACAATTAGAGATTACTCAGACAGAATCAAAACAGACCGGTAAAAAACTCTTTCTATTCTTCACGGGTAGTATGTTAGCTACTTTCTTCCTCTTAAACGCCTTCCTATCAACTATTTATGAAGAACTATTACTAGAAGACTACATAGTATCCCTCCTCCTATCAATCATGATCTCCGCGGCAATAGTAATATTCTCTAAGCCTTATCATGCCAAAACCTGTATTGCTACAGTAGCACTAAACGAATCCAAATACTGTTTCCTAAAACTCCTAGGAGGAATATTGCTCATAAGTGTCATAATTTACCAAACAATTAACGGAAATCCTATGCTTACAGAAGAGACAATAAAATACCCAGCCATATCCTGGAGCAAAATAAGTGTAGCCAATATATTCTCAGCCTCCCTCATAATATACAGTCTCCTAATTCTCCCAGGAAGCAGCCTTTCAACATACCTATTTAAAGAAAAAGAATTCTCTATGCCTGAAAAAATTGTAATCTCATTTACTTTATCATTCATAATTCTAGCAATCTTGGGGATGCTATACTACCTATTCCACTTCGCATGCACAGGGATTTTAATCATAACGGTTATAATACTCCTATTTACCATTTTCCAAAACATTCGCACAGCATCAAAAGGAAGAAGAAGGCAGGTTATTAAGATAACTGAAGATAATATTCTCTTCGTAATAGTTTTAGCAACCGTCTTTACAATGACTGTTTTCTCGCTGATAGATCATATGTATTTTCTGAGAGAAGATAATTGGATAATAGTGGGATTTGTTGTACAGGCACTTAAAGGAGGAGACGTAATCGCCACGAGTCTTGAATTTCGATACCCAATCTTCTATGCTTTCCCATTGCTAACGTTAGTAATGACAGCAAGCCTGCCTCCATTAAATGTTTACACTATTACGTATCTCCTGGTAGCAATCCTTCACGTCCTATCTGTTTACGCACTCTTCATGTCTTTCACTAAAGATTCTAGCTTAAGTTGTGCAGCCACGATTTTATACTTTTTGGGAGGAGGCTTCGTATGGATTGCTTTAATATTATTCCCTAAACTGTTATTTCCTAAGAAGTATTGGTTAGCTTCATATATAACCCTAGACGGCATTTATGGCGATTATTATACGGTAACTTCTTGGTGGGTGTATAAATCAACAGCACTAATATTCCCATATACTGCAATACTGTTACTAATAAAGTACATAGACATAAAAGCACAGGACAGTATAAGACAAGAATTGCTAAAAATACGCATAAAATATATTTCTCTTGCAGCATTATTTATGGTAATCAGCCTTTTAATTCACATGTATGAATATCTACTCCTCCCAATAGGTATCATGGTACTATCATTAAAAAGCAAGGAGGGGAATTTCCAAGCCTTTAGTACGGATTCATTATGGTTCATAGTATCGAACATTGTGATCCTCTCGTTCCTCGACTTATTTATTTTCAAACTCAGCATAACCGAACTGGCCTTCATGAAGATTAGTGTTATAATGGAGTTTCTCCCCGTATCTACACTGATGCCAGTTGAAAAGCTATTTCTAATCATAATTGCATTTTTCTTAATGTATAGTACGCCTTCCCTCGTCCTCAAAGCAATGAACGTCGCAGGTTATCTCAGAGAAAAGTTATCAGGTTACTGGATATACTTAGACTTGTTAATATTCGATGCACTAATTTTTCTCTTGATTCGATGGATCCTTAATCCGTATCCGCAGACAAATCTTCTTAAATTATGGCAATTTATTGACCCAAAGTACTTAGTCACTAAATGGGGAGTGCCCTTATTTATCTTCTCTCTCGGTATTCCTTATCTTATGTTATCCAATAATACTAAAGTTACGAAGGAAATGAAATCCGCTGTTATGCTCTCCTTGAGCTGGTTTTTAATTCTTTTCCCTGTTGCTTATACAATTTGGTTTCACCGTCTTTTAATATTGCTACGAGCTTCACTATTTTTATGCACTACAATAATAATTTCTTTCGCACTTACTGACAAGAATATTAACTTAAAGAACAAGCGAGGTTTATGGCGCGATGCTATCTCTTGCATCATAATTTTCATTATTGTTATCACATCAACGCTCTCAAGTTCTTTTTTCTTTACAGTTTCCAGACATACGAATAAAAGCTATGATATAGAAAATGTGATTGATATGGTTAACTGGTTGAGCGCAAGACTTAATGAAGAAAAAAACATAACTATCCTTACCACGCCTGACGGGATAACATACCATGCTGTCCGCTGGTTACTGGGAGAAAGTAACGTTATTCCCTCCAATAAACTCATACCCATGGATAACTTGACTAAAAGCATGTTAATAGATACGATACTAGAAAACAAGATAAAATATTTTGTTGTTAATAGACAGGCGCGATTAAGGATGGTGGAGAAGTATATCATAAGTTTTTCAATTCTTCAATACTCGAATGAAGAGTTCATGATTTACGAAATTATTATTAGAGGAGAAACAAGGATCTAAGCAACTATAACCCTTAAGCTCAAGAAATAACTAGACTTCACGACACGTTTTTTAGCCTCACATGCACTAATTAGATAACACAAGCGAAATGAAGAAAATAGTAGTTTTGGCTTTGTTTCAAATTTATCTCTTTTCTTAGCCTAGTTCTTGCCAGTTAGCGTCTTTCCCGTGACTTTGCGGTGGGGGGGCCTTTATAGGTATTATAGTCGTATTACTTGCGACCACACGAAAAAGGAGCGCCTCCCCGATGCAAATATGTTGGCTCGGCAGGTTTACAATTGTTAAGGCCATTTATAAGCTGGCTAAGAAGAGTTCGCCGAGCCAAGGAAGGAAGAGAGGGCCGAAGATGTATATTACGGCCTCAAAGATAGCCGTTCTGGCATGGGTAGTCCTCAGCCACCAGAGCTATAGACGAGCACTAGACGACCTTAAAAGACTCAGCATGTACAGGAGAATCGGTCTAGAAAGAGTGCCGAGCCCGGCATCGGTGAGTAGGTGGAAAAAGAGTCTCCTAGCCACGGCAGTCCTGCTGATAAGACTCTCCTTCTACAGACTGGCAAGGACAAGGGGGCGCGGAAAACTCTTAGCAATCGTGGACGGAACAGGCA
>QMNG01000067.1 GCA_003647645.1 candidate division Kazan bacterium
ATAGCAAGGGCAATGATCAGCAAGGCAAGGGCGAGGTAATGAGATGAAACTAACATGTCCGGCATGTGGAGCGGTAGCAAGCGCGGAAGCCTGGATTAACGATGCATCCTGTCGCCAGTTTATGGATGAGCTTACCAGGCTTCCCGGTCCTGTCCAAGTCAGAGCTCTTCCCTACATCGCACTTTTCCGGAAGAGCAAACGTGGCCTCTCGTGGCCACGCGCTCTCCGGATTATTAAGACACTCTCTGAGCTGGTACACGAGGGAACAGTACAGTGGGACGGCGGTGAGCTCAGGCCGGCTCCACCTCATCTGTGGGCAGAGGCTATGGATAGAACCATAGATAGAAGCCCTAAAGCATTGGAAAACCATAATTACCTGCGTAAGATAGCGTGGGAGATGGCCGAAAGGCTCGCTGCGAAAGCAGAGAGAGAACGCGAACAGCAAAAGATGAATCGCGCGTATATAGAGGGCGAACCGGAAAAAGTCAGTCAGGTATTACGTGAGTTTCTGAAGGAGAAAAAATAATGTTCTTTCGCTCTGATCGAAAAGAGCCGGTAACTATATCAGGAGTAATTGTCGCTGAAACCAAAAAAGCCATTCTCTTCGACGACGGCATAATGAGAGAGTGGGTGCCGAAGTCGCAAATTCTGGATATGAAATCCAGGGAAGGCGGCCTATACGAAATCACAATACCCCGATGGCTGCTGGAGGAAAAGTTTGGTTAAATGAAAGCTGACCTGGCAAAAATGGCGAAGTGCATATATTTGATACAGTCCAATAGGCGCATAAGTGTCCGACGGCTACAGCATGAGCTTGGTATTTCGAAACGGTCAGTATATAGATGGATCGATGCCGTGTCTAGGATTCTTCCGATTGAGCTATGCAACGGAATTATTCTAAATCATGCTGTCTCAAAAAGTTTAAAGCATCATAAGACTAAATAAAGGCGTGGTACCCAGGCGTTATTTTGACATCGCAAAATATTTCCGCCATAGTTGACTTTCTCTTTTTGCTTCTTTTGCCCAGCGCAAAGCTTCTTTTTTTAAATCTGACCGGCTGCTTCCCCCTAGAATAACCCTTGGCTTCACAACCTCCTTTTTAACTTTCTTCATCTTAGCATCCTTTTTCCCTGGTATAATTTTTAAGCTGACTCAGCCCATACTCAATTAATATTCGGTACTTGAAACGCTCTAGAATTTCCTCATAAAGATTCTTAGCGGATGATTTAAAAAAAGGCTTATCCGATACAATTCTGATCGCCAATGGTATCGTATTAATATGTCTGCATTCTATAGGATAACATAAAGCTGATCCTTCTTCGCTCTCACAGTATCTTGATACCCTTGAGCGCATAGATTTTTTTTCTTTCTTAATATCTTCAATTATTATCATTTTTTTTCTTTTGACAGCATGCGAAGCTAAACATGTCTTGTCATATATGATCCCCTGCACCGGTAATTCCGACTCTGGAAAACAACACCAGCTCTCGACCGGAATTTTACGGGCCATTTTAAACAGAACCGTTCTAAAATTAGCATCAGGCATATTTTGGAGTGCAGCCAACGCTTCGAAAAAATTGTGAATAGAACGGATAATTTCGGCAAGCTGGCGATCCGGCTGCGTTATTTCACGAAAAATATCACCTGCCGATTGAAATTTGTTCAGTTTACTAGGCCTTAAAGCAGACAAAAAACGGTCCATCTTTTTTAATACAGGATAATCTAACGCTTTCAGCAATAAGCTTTGTCCATCCGGAGGAAGAATGTCACTGTATATTCGAGCCTTCTCTCTTATGAAATCTTCAAGTCCTACAAAGATTGGTAAAAGCAAATATATTCCCGCTAATAGGATAACGTGCTTTTCAAGCCATGTCCAAATAAATTGAGGCAGGTGGGTTTTTATGAGAGGAATTTGATAGCATAAGATCGCTGCACTCGGAAATGCAATTAGAGTAGGCTTTATGACTCTCTTGTAAGAAGGGGCCTCGAGAATCCGATCAAGGATGCGAAAAACTCGCTCCTTTTGAAGCCACGGCACCAATACTGCTAGTAATATAAAAAGATAAGCGAAGCGAGTCAATTTCATTTATCCACCGTATTGGCCACCTATATACTCCCCCCATCTCATATATTTTAAGCATTCGCATATGTCAATGATTTTATTTGATCTGCAAATGAAAGCGCGTATTAGATAGAGTGCCTTACTTTGCCGCGTCATGACACTCCCCCATGATATCTTTTAACTGACTTATGTCAGTTCCTACTGCTAGGCGCATAACTTCTCTCATGATGACGCTCCGTCAAAGAGGGCGCCTCGAGATGGCGGAGCTATGCAGATACTACGCATGCAGTGCCGAAGAAGCCGAAAATATAGCAGAAATACTCAGATTACTAGCGCCGGTAAAACGCGCCGGCGCAAGCATTATATGGGAGGGGGCTATGCCGAAATTTTCCAGGCGAAGCCTTGAGAAGTTATCTTCCTGCGATCCTGAACTTCAGCGCCTCTTCAAGCGTGTCATCCAGAAAGTAGACTGCACCATCCTGGTCGGTCACCGCACCAGGGCAGAGCAAGAGCGACTCTACAAACTGGGCAGATCGCGCCTTCACTGGCCACATTCCAAGCACAATTCCACTCCGTCCAGGGCTGTAGACGTAGCTCCGTACCCGATTAGCTGGGACCTGCGCGACCCGAAGACTCTAAAGCGGTATTACTATCTGGCTGGCTTCGTGCTGGGAACGGCAAGAGAGATGGGCATCCCGATACGCTGGGGAGGAGACTGGGACATGGATTCCGATCTTTCGGATCAGCACTTTTATGATCTTGTGCATTACGAGCTTGTTTAGCCGATAAACAAAAGGAGGAAAAAATGGGCTTTTTCAAGAAGGTTTTCGGATGGCTTGGCGGTGTGTTTCACCGGGTGCCGGACATCATAAGGGAGAACGCACTCCTGGTAAAAGCGTCCATAGGCGCAGGACTCGGTCTGTTTCTCGAGAATAACGAGGAATATGCCGATGAGGTCGTGGAGGCGCTCAAGGGCCTGGATGAAGCCCTGCAAGATGGCCGAATATCCACGAATTCCGTTCTGCTGGCCGAGCTTCGCAGCCTGTTTGCGAAGTATGGCCTGAAGCCGGGTACCTCGGCTGCAGTCATGGCACTTTTTGAAGCGGCGGTGCAGACTATGGAGCAATATCTTCCCGGCTCTTCCGATGAGTTTACGAACACGTGGAGAGGCATAGTGCAGTACGCACTATCTATAGCCGAAGGATATCTGCAGGATGCATAAAGCCAGAAAGCGGGCCTGGGTATGGATGGAATGCCAATAAAAACCGCCCTGGATGTGCTCAGCAACTTCGGGATCGGCGGTCTCGTGCTGATTCTGAGCGGGCTCTCTCAGCGCCAGATCGACAGGATACTGCGCGAGACCAAGAAGCACCACGAGGATCTGATGAACCAGTACAGGCAGCACTTCGAAGCGCTCAAGCGGATGTACGAAAACAATGCGGAGCTTCTGAAGCGACATCAATCGCTATCCGAAGATATGAAGGACATAGTAGTCATGAACACACAGGCGCTCACAGCATTGAACGACAGTATTCGTTCGAATGAGTACTGTCCGCTGGTGCGCACCAAAAAGGAACTGAGAACACCCGGGCTGGGAACGGAGACCACATGAACGAAAGGCTAAAATACATGGGCAGGCTCCAGGAAAAAGAGCTGGAGCTCAAGAAGAAGGCGCTGGCCATGAAAAGCGCCATAGAGG
>QMNG01000068.1 GCA_003647645.1 candidate division Kazan bacterium
CCGGCGAATGCGCGCAGGGAAATATGGATCTGGAAGCGGGGGAGGTTCGAACAGATAGTTTTATAAGTATGATAATTCCTACAATAGATTATGAGATATAGCTTTAAGGAAGGGTTGAAAAGGAGTCTGAGGCGAGCGGTAAAGCTTTCACTCATAGCAGCAGCAATAGCGGGAATTTCGACGTTCATGGAAGCGATGCCGCCCGAAATGGCGTATCTCGCTCCGATTCTAACCGGTATCGTGGGTTTTCTCGAAAAGCTGGAGAGGAACTACAGAGAGGTTAAAAAGCGAAGATAATTTAATCGGGGATTCGGATGAGGAAGTCGCTCGAAATAAGGAGACCTGAGATTGTAAAAGAAATTATCGGAATGAGGATTCAGGGAAAGTCGGCGAGCGAGATTCAGCGGATCGTAAGGGAAAAATACAAAATCGACGTGTCTCCAACATGCATCAATTCGATAATAAGAACCGAGCTTCAGAAGATAGGGAGTTCGACTCCCGATAAGGATTGTTTGGTGGATAGAGACGAAATTCTGAAAAAAATCATTCAGAACAAGGCCGAAAAGATAGAAATGCTCGTGGAGAAGCTCGACGAGATGATCCTTAAAATAGACTGGTATAAGCAGAAGATTTTCAGATGGCTCGATAGGCTGGAGCGGGATCTGGACGAATATTATTTAAAGATCAAAACCAACGACAAGGTGACCGTGGAGGATATAAACGAAATTAAGGAATCGGTCATGAAAAGCATGAATCTCGTTACGGCCGGAGTTAACGAACTGATAAAGCTTCTCGAAATTCATACCAAAATGCTCGAACTAACGAGACCGGCCGAGGTCAGAATCAATAAAATAGACATGATTCTTAAAGTAACCCAGGTTACGAATAACATAGAGAAGCTCGGATACTGCTTCGTTAAAGCCGATCCCGAACTAATCAAGAGACTTGAGAAAGAGGGAAAAATTAAAGTTTTTAGAAGGATTTGAGCCTGTATACTATGATTCCCGCCTGAAATTCCCGAGTTTCCACTACACCCTGCTCGATTAATTTGCTGATGCAGGCGCTGACCTGATTGTACGCGAGCCCCGTGATCTCCGCGATCTCCGTGAACGTTTTTCCGAAATTATCGCCTTCGAGAGCCTTAATAATCTTCATTTCGGCCTCCTCCACGATCCTTCACCTGCTTTTAAGATTCTCGGAACGTTTGTGCCCCAATTTCTTCTTATCAACTGACTGTTCGGAAATCTTTTAACGAACTCCCAGACCCGCTTATCGTTCGGATTCTTCGAGCCGAAATCGAATCCCGTAACGAACTTCCACATCTGCGTTTCCATATCCTCGATATGCTTGCAGAACATCGATGCGAGCGAAATAATATTATTATACGAGTGCGTCAGGTGTATCTCGATACCCTTGATCTTATCATACTGCTCCAGCCTCTTCCATCTGTTAATCAACTGCTCCGGCGTCTTTTCGAAATTATTAATATACACAGCAATCTCGGCTTTGCCTATTCTTTTCCGGAGTTTGACAATGATGTCGGCGAACGCTATCGCTTCGAGATCGTTCAGGTTCAGTTTGTAATCCCCGAACCTGATCCGCTTGGAGAGAGCCAGGTCTATAAGAAACGGCTCCAGCTTCACCAGCTCCCATTTAAACGATTTGTGATGCTTCATCACGTAGTCGAACACGGCCTTTCTTTGAGCCGGAGTGGTGAGCTTGCTGTCCTTCAGCACCAGCTTCTTCGCCAGGGCATCGACGGTGCGGGAATCGCACGCGATGCCCAGGCAGTACAGAGGTCCCAGTGCCGGGCACCGCGCCGTTTCGTCTATTCCTATCAGATACATCACTGATCATCCGCATATTTCAGTTTAAGCACGAGCTCTCCATCTTTATTAATCTCCCACTTACCCATCAGATCCCTTTTCGGATCGAAGCCCACTCGCTCTATGTAAAATCCGGGCAGCGAAACGAGCTTCGTCGATATGTATTTTTGATTCGCGGGTTTTAACTTCCTCCACTCCTTACCGGCCGCTGTATAGTGCAACCTCAGATTGAATTTTTTGGACAGCCTGTGCATCCGCTCGCTGATGTAGGAAAGGCTCATTCCGAGCTTCATGGCTATGGCATTTATGCTGTAACCCTGCTTCCAATACTCCAGAAGCGTTTCGTCCGAAACTTTCGATTGTCTCAGTTTTTTTCTCGGGATGCCGAGCGACCGCCTTACTCTGGCAACGGTTTCCTTACAACATCCCAATTTTGCCGCTATTTCCCTATCCGAAAGGTTCTGCTCCAGCAATTCTTTAATTAATTTCCTATCGAAATATCTCATGCTCCCACCTAATTTTTCTTTGGAGAAAAATATATATATATATATTTTTCTCCCAAAAAAAGAGTATGCACGTGAAAATCGATAGACGCGTAAAATATACAGAGCCGAGAAAGGATTTTTTGCTTAAGATTCCGCTTTCGGTATTCGAGAGACTCAAGGAAAAAGCATCCAAGAACGGATTGTCGGTAACGGAAACCATCAACGCGCACCTGCTTTCATCGATCGACAGCGACTTCGCGGTTGAAATGGCAAGGTCGCTTAAGGAACTGAACGAGGAGATTCGGAAATGGAAATCGGTGGCGAAAAAGCAGCAGGACATGCTGGATCACATACAATCCAGGCTCAAAAACGACGTTTTGTCCCTTTATACCGAGATAAAAGCAGATCCCGAGCTCGAATCCTTCGTTAAAAAGTTCAAAAACGATTATCTGAAGGTATTCCGAACCAAAAAAACGGGTATCGAGCGGGATCAAACGAGAAAGGCCTGGACGAACATAATCTACAGGAAGTTCGAGGAAAGGATGATTGAAAAGGGGAAGATGATAAAGTCGGAAAAGCTCGCCAAAGCGATGATCAGAATGGTTTTGAAGGAACTCGAGGGCTAAAGTTCCTCGATCAGTATGTCGGTGACCTTTTCTTCGGATAGAGTGATCTCTCCGCGGGCCTGCATTATCGGTTTCTCCGGCACGTTGACTTTAATCGTTACTTTGATCGGGATCTCGTAGGGAGATAGATCGGATTTTCTGAAGCGCTTGGTCGTCAGAATCCTGGCCTTGCCTGTTTTGTAATGCAGTATGAGATAAAACTCAAACGTTTTCGACATCATATTCGCTCACCGGCTCGACCCAGAATTTAATGTATCTTTTGCACAGCGGACACTGCTTCGGAACCCTTCGCTTGGGTTTGTACTCGTACTGACAGTACGGACAGATAAGTTTATCACCCTTCCTGATCCATGGTTTGAGTCCCTTAAGCATCGCATCGACCCCGGATTTTATCATATCTTTCTTTTCCTGATTTGCGAGCCACAGCAGGCACGCGATCACGTGCGAGCATAACCGATCGGGCCTGTAAATCTGATATTTACACGTGCACCACGTGGACCTGCTGTCGACCCTTACATCGTATACTTGTTTGCTGTAAACCTTAAAGTAATACACATCGCCGTTTCTGAGCTCCGGTTTGACCCTACCTTCTCTGAGCAATCTCACCGCCTTGTCGAGAACCGACATTTCATCCCCGGATGAAAGCATCGAATTCGCTCGCAATCTGCAGAGTTTTCTCTATAACCTTCGTAATATTTTTGCGATCCTCGGCGGTCAGTATCTCGGTCACGAGCTGCACCGCGATCCGCAGTGCCTGAGCCCTTCTCTGCTCGTTCGACAACCTCA
>QMNG01000069.1 GCA_003647645.1 candidate division Kazan bacterium
GCAACAGTTTATCTTAAACATGATCAGCATTTCGGAGCTTGTTATCTTCATGCAACGGATCAAGTAACACCGAATATGCCAAAGCTTCGCTACGCAATAAACTTTGAAGTTCGCGAAGACAAACTCGAAATTAAGGACTCATTAAATTCAGAACTTGCGAAATACAAGGAAGCCTATGTATTCGAGAAGCGAGATGGATTCAATCTCTTATTCTATAAGTTTCGAGATAAGGTAATTCCAAAAACTCGCACCGCTCCGATAGCTCTTGGGCAGATTCAGAAGGTAATTCAGCTTCCAGAATTTCCAATAAAACAGATCGAGCAAATGGTTCTTGATGGCTTTACACCTTACTTCGAAGTTTGGGGAACAAAGCTTGATGAATTCGAAATAATACATGGTTGCGTTAATATACTCGAAGTTCAAAAGGCAGAAGGGCTTCCGGATCTGAATTGTGATCTTATTGCAGTAAAGCAAGACAATAAATGGCTTTCTCCAGATCGAATGTTTCAATTAGCAAAGCAATATGATCTCGAAGCTTGCAAGTGCTATGATATAGTCGAGGTTTCAGTTTCTCGAGTAATTGATTTAATGCAACGGGCAGAGCAACTCAACGAAAAGGTCGGAACGATCATAACTGAAGGTTATGTTCTACACGCCTACACTCCGCGATTTGGGCTTGGCATGTTCAAAGTAAAGCCTTACAATGTAATGCTCCACGATGTGATCAGATCTCATAATACAATACCAAAAGATCGCGTTGATCTTGAGATCTCGAAGCTTTTACTCGAGTATGATCTTATTAGCGTTGCTAAAGATCCAATACCGTATCTCGAAATGCTTTATGATTATCTCGAAGAAGATTACAAATTAACAAACAAAGCAAAGCGACGAGTTCTTAAGCAGTTTACTTCGAGAATAGCAAGGCTTTTGATCAGCGAGCATAACATAAGCTCAGCGGAGCAAGCTGGCAGATCCGGAATACATAAGTGTGTTATCGGAGCTCTCATACAACTCCTTAAATAAACTCCCGCATTTTTGTATTGGAGGCAAGGTGAATTGTTAAAACATGAAATGATGGACGGTGATCACTTCTGGATATTCGACTTTGGCTTTCAAAATTTTCGAGTATTCTTTGCGATTTCAAGCGAGCCAAGCTTCTATCTCCACATTGTTGCGAAACTCCGCAAGTGGCATGAGATCTTAATCCTTCCAAATGGAATTTACTACTAAGGCGTTTTGGAGGAAATAAGATGAATATACCAGCCTGTTTACCGGCACCGAAGTGTCCAAAATGCGATAAAGGCAATCTTTTACTGGTTCGAATCGACTCTGGCAGTTCGATAACATACTTCTATTGGCAATGTTCGAATTGTGGCTATGTAGTTAGGTGATGAGTAAATGCCCAAGTTTTTCGGTTTCTTCTTCGACAAAGCGAATCGGCCCATTGGAACTGCGGTTAAACTCGAAAATGGAAATTATGCTTTGTTCGATAAGCAAGGCGAGAAGATCGCCGAAGTGGATCCTAAAACCACAATCAAACAAGCAATTCGCATTATACTCAACTCGGAGCTGTCCTATTAAATTCCCACCTTTTATTTGGAGGATCTTCAAATGAAACCGCTTGCAAAGCAAGTTATGGATAAGGCTCTCGATGATACGCTTGCCAGCTTGATATTTCTCGAAACAAACTTAAAGCGGTTGCAAAAGGTTCTTGAATCCGCAATTGAGAAAGACGACGAAATTTGGTGTGTCCTTCATGATCTTGTGCTGGCATGGAAGGGGGAATCTATAGGCGAGATCGTGTATCCGTTTCTTGTCGACTTCGGAAAGGAGTTAAAACCAAGATCTCGAATAATGAGGCAATTGCGGGAACGAATTGATAAGGAGCTTAAAGAGGTTCGGGAGACGATCAAAGAGCTGAAGGATAAGAAATCTTGCTGAGCTCGTTTTGGAGGATCTCGAATTGCCGTTCGGAATACTTCGCAAGGGCTTCACCATCCACACTCCAACTCTCAAATTTCGAATTCCGAAAGGCACTAAGGTTGTCTTCGATCCAGCAAATCCGATCATAACCTTCCCGCAATTTGAAAATGTAAAACTGATCAGAGCTGGCAGTGACTGGTTCGCCGTGCTATGGGGTTCGCCGTTCCTGATGCTCTTCGATCACAGCAGACCTCCATATCCGCTCTGCTTCTATAAGCCTTAAGCTCCCTCTTCTTTTTCTGTATTGGAGGATCTTCTTTTGTCTCCAATTTGTGAATGCTCATGGGCAGGAACTCGAAATGGAGTTTTCGTCCGCTTTGCAACCGCATCAAAGCGATGCTGGCAAGGCATCCTAAGCTGGAAGGCACTTGCACTCATGAAGCTTTTGCTTGCCGGCAAAACAATTAAGGTTGAGTCGCCTTTCGATTTCGAATTCGAAATTTCAGAGCTTGAAAAGGAATTCTTCGAGGCAGTTGCGGACATTCCAACTAAACACTATCGTTTTTGGCGTCTCCTTAATATTTCGCTAGGTTATAAATCCAAGGAAGAAATTCTCGAATGGGCGATCCAGCAAGCAATTGCGAATAAACTTTCAAAGTAAGAAGTTTTGGAGGAAACCGCAATGAAAGTTGAAATAGATGAACGAATCATTCAAGCCTTAAAACGAGCTTGCGAAACTAATGGACTTGATATGCCGGAAGACTGGGCGGAGACGATAAATGAATTATTAAGAGAAAAATCGCGGAGGACTTCGGATCCGAAGTATTTGACCAATCTAATTTTGGAGGCATTCAAATTGTTTTGCCCGTATTGCAGGATCAAAATGTTCAAGGTTGCAACCGCTTCGGAAGTTGCAATTGAAGAGCTTTGGAAAGAAAAGATCTCTTCGAGTGATACAATGGCATTTTTCGCATGTCCTAAATGCAAGTCGCTCTTCTTTTATTCTTATGAGCTGGGTTATCAATTCAGACGTCTTGGCGAAATAACCGAGGAGTTCGCTGCAATGATTTTAACAGCGAAATTGGGTGAAGCGAAATGAGCCATATGAAAATTTCGAAGGAAGAGGACGCTCGCATGACTGAATCTCGAAATAAACTTCTTAAAGCCATGATGCTTGCACTCGGCTCTTATATCGAGCAGGAAGCAAAGAAATTGGATCAGTGGCGAGATCAGAGCTTCGGGCAACTTTACGCTCATCTTAAGCATGAAATCGCTGAGATCGGGCGGAGCAAAACTAAGACGCAACAACTTCACAATTGTATAGACGCTTGCGCGCTTTCTGCCATGCTAATTGCGAAACTTCTCGAAGAGTAAATTTTGGAGGAGTTAATTTGAACCGATCCGATAAGGTTCTCGTTAAGCAAATTGCTCATTCGCTCAAAAATGATAATCGGTTAATTTGCCCGTATTGTGGAGCCGTCCTTAATCAAATCTTCCAACATGGCTATGCGAGCTACTACGAAACAATTCGGCTTGACTGGCAAAATGGGAAGTATAAACAAGCTTGCATAGAAGATTCCGAACTTCTTGAGTTTGAAGTTGAAGGTTATACATGCCCGGAGTGCGGAGCGGAACTTTCATCCAGCGAAGTTGAGCGGAAAATTTAAAGTTTTGGAGGCTTTCTCAATGCCATTAGCTGAGATCGTAGATGTAGGCAGTTCGGGCATAACGGTCAAAGTGGATCCGTATTATCTTATTCTTTATCAATCCTCTCTTGCTTGGAAATACTCTTA
>QMNG01000070.1 GCA_003647645.1 candidate division Kazan bacterium
CTTGCAAGAATTTCCCCATCTGCCAAGATCTCTCTTCCATCATCTACCTTCACCCGAGCTTCATACGTCGCTCGAGCAGGAACGTAGAAGGAAGGCTCCTTATTACACATATAGGTGCCACTTCTTCTCACTTTTCGATATCCTTTGAGGATTACTGGACGAACCTCCACTATTACTCCTTCCAATCTTTCTTTTTCTTTATATTTCTTCATATTTCTTCATACCTCCTCTCTTTTATTTTTTAAGATGCTCGGGAGTTACCTCCCTCTAAAAGATTACCATTTCTGATAACCTTTTAGAGAGAAGCAGTCGTGAAACGGTTACTTTTACTTTCAGGATGCCATTTCTTTTTATTTTGTTCAGTCTTTAACCTTCTGGGCGCAAGAAAAGCCCCCTCATTCTGAGGGGGCTTTTCGCTCTCTTTTTAACCCACCGTTATTTTAACATATGACAGAAAATTTGTCAAGGCTAAATGTTTATTTCTGTATTAAGCCGCTTTTTTTCTAAAATATCTTTCAATGTTCCAGGCACAGCCTCTTCTTCAGGATAATCTCGAATAGTTCTTTTTAAAACTACCAATCTGTTTTTGTCTTTAAAAATTCTTTTCGCTTCAGAGTCTAATGCTCGCCAAATTCTTTCTTTTAAAGCATTTTCTAAAGTTTTTAATCTTTTAAAATATTTTCTTGCTTCCTCTTTATTCCCTTTTGCCTGAAAATAAGCTGCTTTGTCTTTGTAGTATCGTATTCTCCGATTATAAAGCCGAGATAATCTTGGATTTATATCGTATTCAACAAATATCTTTTCTTCTCCTTCAAAAACAGCCGCCTGAGGAGAAAGCTCCACTCCGTATTCATCGGCTTCTTTAAGTTTTTCCCAAGAAGGATGATAAGACGGGGGCAAAACATAAATATATCGAGGTATGCCTGATCCTTTTATTCTTTTCCCAAATTTCCTAGGATCAATCACAGTAGTTCGAGGTACTCGGCTTAATTCGGGTAGTTTAGTTGGTGAAAGTTTCTCTTTTGTTTTTCTGTCAATTTCTATAGAGCCGTAATAAAAAGAAACCAGCCTTGCTTTTTGGCATTCCTCATTCTCTCGAGGAAAGCTTTTTCTAATATAATCAATAAGGCGATGCATTTCTTCAGAGTAGCATATCTTTTTGTCTAATCGAGCTACTGAGTTGTTTATTTTTAAAATAATATCCATTTCTTCCTTTGCCTGAATATTTCCTGGATTGTTTTCAATTTCTTCAGCAAGATTCTCTAATCTTTCACGATTGCTATAATAGGCCAAAATTCCTAAAAGATATTCCCGCTTTAAAGGATGTTTTTCTAAGGCTAAATCAAAAAGCATCTCTTCAGCAATTGTGTCAATATTTTTTTCTTTTTTGGTGTAAGCAAGTGATTTAGCCAAGCAATCAAAAGCATAAATCTGGCTTGGAGCATGTTCGCCGTTTATTCCCAAAATTCTTGTTCCCAAATTATCAGCCAATTCTTTAGCAGAAATTTTCTTTTCATAATAATCCATAAAAAAACTCTCTATCTGCCTGTACTCTGCCTCAATTTGGCTTCTTTTTAAACCACTTTCTTCTGGTCCCCAAATCTTCTCTTTTGCTTTTTTGAGTCTTTTAATTTCTTTTTTAATTTTTGGTGTTTCAAAAGAAGACATGTTATAATCCTTTTTTATGTCTTTGCTGAATTTTCTTTTTTGATTTAAGAAAAGCTTTTTCTAAATCTACATCATACTGGTTAGCTACAGTGCAAAGACTGATTAAAACATCACCCATTTCTTCTTCTAAATCAATTTTAACTTTCTTTGTTTTCTTGCCATGCTTTTTTCTAATGGCTTCAGCCATTTCTCCTAATTCTTCAAAAAGATAAATTAACTGAAGATATTCTTCAGGTCTCTCTTTAGAATGTCTTTCCCAATCATCTTTAACCCATTTTTGTGCTTTTTTTAAATGCATAGAAGATATTATTATCTGTTTGTTTATTATATTTGTTTATTATATAAAAGAATAAGATATCTTACAACAAAAAAACTCGCAACCGATTTCGGTTGCGAGTTCTATTTTTATTGCTGGATCAATTTCAGTTTAAAGTAGATTAAATACTGAAAATAAAATCCTTCCATTCCTGTTCTTCTACTCGTTCACCTTCGGGATGGAGAACCTTGATGGTGTTTCCTTCAAGCCGGAGATCCTTGAGCGTGCAGTCGCGTCCGCGGGTTCCAGTCAACTCACTTTTGCTGTAGGGTCGGATGTACGCATGGTCTTCGTAAACTTGATGAGGTTCTTCTTCGCCCGCTTTCATTACCCAGAGCGAGTAACGGAACTGATCACCAAGCCAACCCTCACCATGTTCTGACAGCCTATCGGTGTCAATTTGCTCGAAGAGAATCCACGCTGCAATCTCTCGCTTTGTATCAATAACACTTTCGGTGATTCGTGTGGGCTTGAAGAGTGGATGATCGTGCTGATGCGATTCCACCACTTTCTCCATCGCCTTCTCGACTTCGCGTTCGAATGTGCTCACATTCGTTCCCTTCCACTCAACATGGAAGTTCCGAACTTCCTTCCACTGCTGACGTCTGTTGTATACCTCTATAGCGAGATTCAGGAAGTTTCGCCCGCGATTTATGATGCTAACATCGAAGTCAACTCCGATCCGATAAAACTTCCCACCTGGGTGATAGAGACCGGTCTTATAGATCTTTGTAGCTCCGATCCCTTTCCCTTTTACCCAGATATAGAGTTGATAGAAATCAGAGATGGCGTCATAATCGCGGTCGGCATGATCAAGCAAGAGCACTTTCACATCATCAGCAGGTGTAGCACTCTCAGTAATGTCCCAACGACGACCGAGACTTTTGGAGACGTACGAACAGAATGCCCCAGCGTCATTGATGACCTTTTGAAGCAACTCGATACGTTCCTGAGTCTTTTTGTAGTCACGGATATTAAATACAACTAACATCGCTGGATTGTTGTCTTTGTTCCGAAACCTGTAGACTTTTACATTACCTACCCCAGTTTCAATTGCATAGAGCACCTCGTCATTAGATTCCTCAAGAATCGTTGGATTGTTGAGCGAAAGATCCCAGTCGTCAATCTCATAGTTATACGCACCTCTATACTGCATCATACCTGTGCTGTACACCTGAGACCACAACTCGCCATTGCGCTTCTCTATCCGCAAAGCATTGGAGTAAGCGATTCCAGCTCCGGGCTTCGGGTCGCTCTTTTCATCAATTACAATTCTGAAGTGCTCTCCCTCTACCTGTCGTTCTTCCGTATCGAGGTAACGCTGCACGAGTTCAGGAATCTCGGGAAGATTCTCTTGAGCCTTAAGTTCAGCTAATTCTTGCAGTTTGATTGTTTCCATTTTGCACCTCCTTACATTCTTTATTTAATTGTTAAGGTTGGCTAATAATAACATATTTTTAGGAGATTGTCAAGTTTTAGATTTCTTCTGACTATAATAATTAACAACCCCAAACAACTTATAACCTCAAATAAAATATTCCGAATCTCAAATCCCAAACAAATTCAAATGACCAACCCTGAACCGCGTAGGGTTCAGGGTTGCCCTGTACCCTTTAGTGGTACAGGACAAAATTCTAAACTTCTTGTTTAAGGTTTAGGGTTAAAAGGTTAGGAAGCCAGTTTGGTGAAGAGGTTAGGAAGTTGGTGTTTTCCTCCCCCACCTACACC
>QMNG01000071.1 GCA_003647645.1 candidate division Kazan bacterium
TCCCTACCTTATAAGTCTAACCTTTTCTCCCTGCCACTATTACTTAGGTTAATAGTAGAGGACAGGGTTTTCCCGCGGGAAAGGAATGTTTAGGTATGGAAGAAAAAAAACCAACTAATTTAACCAATTATGAAATCACCTTCATAGTAGCACCGGATGTAACTGATCTGGAGGTACAGAAGCTGGTTACAAAAATTCACGATTCTATCACCAAAAAGGGTGGGAATATTTTCAGCAATGACATTTGGGGCAAACAAAGGCTTGCCTATCCTATCCAAAAACATGAATTTGGACATTATATTACCACGGTTTTTACTCTGCCGCCTCAATTCTCAGACACACTGATCGCTGAACTTCGCCTGATGCCGGAGGTTCTGCGCTACCTTCTGATATCTTTGGATAAGGAAAAAATCAAGCCTGGTGAGCTTAAACGAATCGAGCCATTTAAAGAACAATACACCCCTCGAACCACAGCTACATCAGCCGCTCGAACTAAGACCCCAAGGGGCACATCAGTTTCTCGAGACAAGACACCAGTCGCAGCAACGCCCAAAAAAGATGAAGCTACTCGTATGAAAGAGCTAGACAAAAAACTAGAAGATATTCTTAAAGAGGAGTAGACCATGCGTGATTTAAACAAGGTTATGCTAATCGGCAACCTCACCCGCGATCCTGAAATTCGCTCGACCAGTACCGGGCAGACTGTTGCCTCATTCGCGGTTGCCTGCAATCGGTCATGGAATGACCAACAGGGGGTTCGCCAAGACGCTGTTGAATATGTTAACATCGTGGCCTGGGGAAAATTGGCTGAAATCGTTGGCCAAATATATCGCAAAGGCCGCAGAACATACATTGAAGGCCGCCTGCAAACCAGCAGTTGGGAGGACAAAGATACTGGTGCCAGACGCTATAAAACGGAAGTAATCGCCAGTGATCTCATTCTTCTGGACAGAGCTCCCACAGCTGCTGGGGAAATTTCACAGAACACAGCGGATACCAAACCCACATCCGCCGCCGCATCAGCCGAACAGCCAAAAACTGCCCAGCCCGAAGATCGTTCAAATAGAGAGCCCGTGGCTGCCGGTGATGTGCCGACCACTGAGGTCAACGAGGACGAAATCAATATTGAAGATATCCCTTTCTAGACTAATACCTGTCCTGTAGTGTTTCACCACAGCGACTATTCTAAATTCTATATTCTAAATTCTAATTTGAGATGGCATACAGAAGATCTTTTACCAAAAAACGACCGCTAAGATCCTTACTCGCAGTTCAAAAAACTTGCTATTTTTGTGATGAAGGCATTGATTATATTGACTACAAAAATATCAAGTTGATGCAAAAATATCTGTCGCGATACATGAAGATTGAACCCCGCAGACGGACTGGCACTTGCGCGCGCCACCAGCGCCAGATTGCTACGGCCTTGAAGCGCAGTCGGCACTTGGCGTTGATTCCATTCGTTTTAAAATAAACTCTGATGCTCTCAATTAGTCATCTAAAAAACGGAATGACCATTGATATTAATGGAATTCCGTTTGAAATAATCAAATGTCAACATGTGAAACAGGCCCGCGGCGGAGCGATGTTGAAGACAACTTTAAAGAACCTAATCACCGGTAATAATATCGACAAAACTTTCCGCGGAGATGAAAAAATCCAGCCGGCCGACATCGACAAAATTCGAGCTCAATTTTTATACCGTCAGGGCAATGATTTTGTATTTATGGACAGTATAACATTTGAGCAGTTCACTATCCCGGCAACCGTCATTGGCTTTTTGGCCAACTTTTTAAGCGATGGGCAAACTCTAAATTTGTTGACCTTCAATGGTAAACCTATTAACGCTTCACTGCCGGCCAAAATGTCCTTTAAGGTGATTGAGGCAGAACCGGCAACCAAAGGAAACACAGCCAATAATCCGACGAAAAACATCAAGATTGAAACGGGTTTTTGCCTCAAGGCACCAATGTTTATAAACACAGGCGACACAATTGTCGTAGACACCCGCGATGGCACCTATATTGAGCGGGCTAAGTAATCTTCACACTTTGCTACCCTACTAAACAGGACAAATCCTGCAGGAAGATCGGGTATCTTTTTTCTCTTGATTGGCAATCTAATTTCTGTTACATTGGGCGCACTTGGCACCCATTCCAACAAGGAGGATTAAGCCATGAGCCTTTACAATCAGGACGGACGCGACTATAGCTCGCCTGTAAAATGGGAGCCACCACCGCCACAGCCTCGGCGCGGCTCCAGCTGGGAGGGTTCCTCACTGCTGATTTGTTGCCTGGTAATAATTATCGGCTGGCTGCTGTGGGACAAATTTACACACCAACCCATTCCAGCCCCCACTACTGATATCCACGTAACGCCCGTCAACGAGATGCCTGCCCAATTTAGCACCGAGCCAGCGCAGCCGATATATCCTGAACCATCATCGGCCAGCGAATCATTCGTCGAGGACACAAGCTTGCCAGATTTCAGCTTCCATCTTAGACCCCTTAATGCGGTAAGTTTCTACTGTAGCCAAGAGGCAGAAGCAACAGCTATTGTAGAAGGCCTGGCCACCTACCATGTTAAGTGGACGGTCAAGCCCAGACTGCACCAGCTTTACCTCTCCCCCTTGGATACAATCACCAGATCCGTTCGCATTAGTGCAACCGAACCTTTGTATTACTCAAACGATCCGTCGATGGATGGAGAAAACGCTATTCAGGTAGACCTCTATGATCATGCGGGGGGTAAATTGCTTGACACCTGTTGGCTGGATGTAAACGCTATGAATCCCCTGGATGTTGATCTGCCCGGCTATGCTCGAATGAGTCCAAGCCCCCTGCCACCTACTGTTATTGTCCCGTCTATCGAGTGGGAAGGAGATAGCATTCCCATTTTCCCTTATCACCGAAGTCGTACACATATACCGGACGGCATGGTATTCGAGTGGCGCTGGGAAAAAGGAGAATTAGCAGGTACAGACGCCATATTTGCTATCCCCGGCGATTTCTTCTATAAGGATCAAACCTTGCTCCTGACAGTTTCCTACAGAGGTTTCTCTGATAGGGATGAAATGCAAATCAACTGATGCCGACATGAACCCAACAGCCCGATACACAAGTGTCGGGCTACTATTTTATTACTTATAAGATAATATAGTGTTGAAGCATAAAAATATTATATGGCTCTATCTATCGGCATTGTTGGTTTACCCAATGTTGGAAAATCTACGCTTTTTAACGCCCTGCTCGGCACCAACCAAGCAGCTGCTTCCAATTTCCCCTTCTGCACTATCGAACCCAACACTGGCATAGTCCCAGTCCCCGACGAAAGATTGGATAAATTAGCAAGCATCGAAGAGTCCAAACAGATTGTGCCGGCAACCGTTGAGTTCGTAGATATCGCCGGATTGGTCAGGGGAGCCAGCCAGGGCCAGGGACTGGGTAATAAATTTTTATCTCATATTCGCGAAGTTGATGCCATCGTAATGGTAATTCGCTTGTTTAGCGATGAAAATATAGCCCACATCAGTGGTAATATTCGTCCCGAAGAAGATATTGAAACAATCAACACAGAACTACTGCTGGCCGATTTACAGACCTTGGAGCAAAAAATTTATAAAGAAGAGAAAGCTGCCAAAACTGATCCTAAATTACAGCCCAAGGTTAGTTTTTACAAAA
>QMNG01000072.1 GCA_003647645.1 candidate division Kazan bacterium
AAGCATTCCTGCTACCGCTAATATCGGCCGCGTCAAACAAGCGATTTCACTGTTTTTCCTTGCCCATCCCAACTACTCCCCTGAGAATATAGAAGTAACGCAAGCCCCACGGCGTTGTGCGAGGCGGTCTTGCGTAACTGTTTCGAACAGAGACGCATACGGTCTGTGCGAACCGTTGAATTACAGCAGTACTTTTCGGCCGCATGCGCGAGATTTCGCTTGACGCAATATAACTTTTCGGTTATATAACTAATAGGTTATGCCGATATGGTATGGGATGTCGAGTATACGAACGAATTTGGACAGTGGTGGGAAATGTTGACCGAAGCCGAACAGGAATCGGTGGCCGCAACGGTGGGACTGCTGGAAATGGAAGGCCCGCACTTGCCTTTTCCTTACAGTTCCGGCGTAGACAGCTCCCGCCACAGCCACATGCGAGAGCTGCGCGTCCAGCATGCCGGGCGCCCCTACAGGGTTCTGTACGCCTTTGACCCGCGCCGGTGTGCAATTCTGCTCGTCGGCGGGGACAAGACGGGGAATGATCGGTGGTACGAGCAGTTCGTTCCCGTCGCTGACGGTCTCTATGACGCACATCTCGAGGAACTGCGAAAGGATGGTCTCCTCTAATGGCTAAACCGTTCAAGAATCTCGTTGAAAAGATGTCGCCCCAGAGCCAGGCGCGCATCCGCAAGCGCACGGCGCAGATGGCCTCGGAGATGGCGCTCCAGGAACTCCGGCAGGCGATGCAGTTAACGCAGCAGGAGCTGGCCGAGCAGCTGAAGCTGAATCAGGCGGCCGTGTCCAAAATGGAGCATCAATCCGATATGTACGTCAGCACGCTCCGCCGTTTCATCGCCGCCATGGGCGGCCAACTCCGCATCGTCGCCCACTTCCCCCAAGGCGACGTCGTCATCAACCAGTTCGAAGAAATCCGCAACCCCAAAACCACCCACACCCCCGCCTGACGGGCAAGCGCAGAGCGGAATTGGTGCTCTGTTTCCGTAGTTTCCGGCGGGAAGATTATTCCCATCGGAAGGACCTCGTACTTCTCTGATAAGGGAAGACGGCGAAAAAAGGGAATTAGGGCAGTGCGCGGCCGATGATGAGGACTGCGTGCATTCGCATTTGCCACTTCTATCTTGCTCGGTCAGACACGTGTATAGTATGTTCCTCTCTGTCAAGGAGCAGACAAGAAGTTCAAAGCCAACATTATTGACTTCAGCATAGCAATAAAGGCAGAGCCATGAAAAAGCATGTATCGGTCATAGTGACGGACCTCGACGACACCCTGTGGAACTGGGTCAGTATTTGGTATCACCCGTTCAAGGCTATGTTGGACAAGGTCGTCGAGATCAGTGGGGTCTCGCGAGAGCAGTTACTGCGCGACTTCAAACATGTGCACACTCGGCATGGTACTTCAGAGTATGCTTTTGCATTGGAGGAGTTGCCATCGCTCTTGGACAAGCATCCATCTGAAGCCATCTTATCCGTTTACAGCGAGGCCATTGAAGTATACCGTAAGACGCGCCAACAGGTATTGAAGTTGTATCCTGAGGTGCTCAAAACGTTAGAGAGCATCAAGGACAAAGGAACGCTCATTGTAGGTTACACGGAGTCGCAAGCTTTCTATACACGCTATCGACTTTTGAAAGTAGGTCTCGACAGAACACTCGATTTCCTTTATTCCCCAGCGGACCATGACCTCCCAAAGGGATTGACGGCGGAAGCCATACGCAAGTATTCCCCAGAACGGTACAAACTGCGCAGAACCATACACCGGCACACCCCGGATGGTAAAGAGAAGCCATCACCGGAAGTTCTCCTGCAGATATTGGCTGATGTTGGGGCAAGACCCGATGAAGCTATCTACATAGGAGACAAGCTCGTCAAAGATGTCGCAATGGCCCAGGCTGCTGGCGTGACCGATGTTCACGCAGCGTATGGCGAGGCGCACAACAGACAAGAATACGAATTACTCCGAAACGTGACTCATTGGTCGCCTGATGCAGTGAACAAAGAACGAGAGACTACGCCCAAAGAGGTCAGACCGTCGTATGTTTTGAAGAATTCCATTGCTGAGTTGCATGACTATTTTGAGTTCATCCCGTTCATCGACCACTCGGAAACCAGGTCTGCTCGCGTCGTGGACATTTGGAAGAAGACCATAGATGTCCAGCAACACTTCAATGACATCGAGTTGAAAATCCGCAACTACGTCATTACGCTCGTCGTCGCGGTTTTCAGTGCTGCCGGCATCGCTGTGAAAGAAAACCTTCCATCTTTGGCTTCTGCAGTTCTTCTGTTCGGGATCGTGGGCGTTTTCCTATTCTGCATGATGGATGCACTGTGGTATCACCGTCTTCTCATAGGAGCAGTTCGTCAGGCTCAGTTTATCGAACGCCGATTCGCAGAATACCTTCCCGAACTCGCCCTGGCTGAAGCGATAGGGAAAGCGAGTCCCTTCAGACTCTGGAAATGGAGAATACACAGCACCCACAAGCTGGGGGCATTCTACATCATAATGATTCTCTTGCTAATTATGGGCGTCGTCTTTCTGCCGTCTTTGTGTTCCCCCGTCAACGAAAAGGAGATGATCATGGGGAAGTCTGCGAGAGATGCGTCCAGCCAATCCGATACGAACATTCCTCCACTCGCGGAAACGGAAGCTGTGACGGTGCCCTTTCACATTGAACCGAATACAGCGGCAGAATTCTAAAGGTGTCCCGTGCCTGTCTTGGTCCTTGACTTCGTAGTAGAATTGAGCCTGTAGACCGGAGGCAGACGATGTGCTGCGCGCTCGCCGCCGTGGATTTTGTGTTGCAGGTACGCGGGCGGCGATGCGGCGGGTGTGTGACCGGCCTTTCGCGCGAAATGCCGTCTTGGAGCTTCTCAAGGGACTTCGCCGGGCGGCGCCGTTCAGCCGCACCAGGGGTACAGGCAAAGGGGGGCGTATCCGCAGATTTCGTTCTTTTGAATCTGTTGAATCTGCGTAAATCTGCGCAATCTGCGGATGATGTACTGCCTTTTTCCGAGAGAGACTTACAGCCGCCACACGCACGCCCGGCCGAAATGTATCTGTGCAGATGTTCGGACAATGCCCGCTTGGGGCGGACTGGGCCGTGCGCACCCGTAGGGGCAACCCCCTGTGGTTGCCCCCGTTGGCCATGCCCACAACCCAATCGCCTTCGACGAGAGGGGCAGGCACGGGGGCCTGCCCCGACGGGGATCCGGATGACACATCCATGCCGGGATATCTTCACACACACGCCGGAATCCTGGCCGGGGCGGAGATTTTACTTGACGGCGAAGTTCTTTTGCTGTACCTTATTGATATAACACAATCGACGATCATCATGCGAGAATCAACGAGCGACAATCAATGGGCGGCGTGGCCTTCTACCCTGCCAGCGGGCGGTACACCCGGCAATGCCTGTCCCGTCGCGGGGAAAGGCTGGAGGCGGGAGGCCGGAGGCTGGAGGAACTGCTCGCGGCGCCGGCCTGCGGCCTGCAGCCTGTCCCGCCCTGGAAACAGAAGGCCGATGCGCCAAACAAAGCCAATGTGCGACAGGATAAGCTTGGGAAAGGAGGAAGATCATGGATAGTTCATGAGCGGAAACCTTTTTTGATGCCCAGAGGGTTCGACTCCCTCGCGGTAAAGG
>QMNG01000073.1 GCA_003647645.1 candidate division Kazan bacterium
CAAGAGGAAAAGGAAAAAGCCAAAATGGAAAGGTTAGCAAAGCTAGGTGCTGTACCTGAAAGCTTTGAGGACTTCATGAAGCTTGAAGAAGTAAAGAAGTTCTACGATTGGCTAAGGGCAAGGCATGTTAGATCAGCTACTGCAATATGCAGATCACTACACAAAATATGCCTAGATATAAACATACACCCACTACAGCTACTGGAGCAAGAAGGGAAAGAGAAACTAGCAAGCTACATAGCAGATCTTCTAGAGGAATATTCAGAAAGCTCAGTAAACACAATCAAAGGACACATAAGGCTATGGTACAAGTTTAACGAAATGCAACCACCACCAACACTTGCACTCAAAAGGTACAAGAGCAAAGTAGCACATCTAGTATGGTTTGATATTGAAGAAAGATTCAAAATATTGAAAGCAGCAAAGGAAATGCTTAAAAAACCAGAAGAATATGATCTTGTAAGAGCTGCTCTAATGTTCTTATTCTACACAGGAAGCAGAGCTGAAGCATTAACAAACGTGAGATTTGAGGAAAGAACATACAAGTATGAGGTTAGAGGGGAAACAATAGAAGTAAAAGCAATAATAGCAGTAACACAGGAGAAAGGAAGACATGAGAAAACCCAATGGGAGAAACCAATACCTTACGAAATATATGTGAAATACATCAAAGGAAGACTCCCCATAGCTGAAAAGGAGCTTAAATGGCTAAGGAAGACATTAAAGGAAATCTACAAGAAGGTACTACCGAAAGAAAGCATCAAATACAAGTTTGCTGTTGAAGGAACAGGAGTTAAAACTAAAATACCCCACGAAATACACATTTGGAGACATACAGCAGCAATAGAGTTCTTAAACAGTACTGATTGGAACGTGGGATTAGTTAGTGAAATATTGGGTTGGGAAAATCCAGAGATACTCTACCAGGTCTATGGGAGAATGAGCATAGAGAAGAAAGTAGCAATAATCTATAAGGTTCCAATAGAGAAACCACCATTTGAATTCTTCTATGGAGAATGGGAGAAAAAAGCCAAGGAGTTAGCTCTAATCTAGCTCCCTATTTTTTCTTTAAAGCAGCAATTCTTTTTAGAGCTTCAATAACATATATTTCAAGCTCTTCAGGATCTGTATTTTTCTCAATAACTTCTTTATAATGTTGTTCACATAGAGCATAGCCATAATAGTTTCTTGTTGCCTTTACTCTCTTTCCCTTTGCAAGGCATATTATGCAGCTCATTCTTTCACCTGTTTTAGAAGGGATTTGAGCTTCCTCCTAAGCTCAATAATTTCTTGCCTTGAAACATTTTCAGGTATGATCAAAAAAGAGTGAGCTTTATCTACAGCTATGAGCTTGAATGTTCTATATCCTTCTTCCACCCAAGATTTGGGAACATGAATGTAGGTTGATAAAAAATATTGATCGTATATGTACTCTTTGTGCTTACCATCTGTTAGCCTATGCTTCTTCTTTGCTAGCTGATGCCTTATCTCCAATATCCGCTCCAGCTTTCTTCCCATTCTTTCTTCCTCCTTGGAGGAACTGTTGCTTTAACTTTCTCAATACCCTTCTTTATCCATGTTTCAGGCATTTCTAGCTTCTCAAGCTTCTTCAACACTTCCTCAAGAAGTGCTTTAAGCTCCTTCAGCTCCTTCTTCTTCTCTTCACTTCCTTCAACAGTACTGAATGCATAATCCATTATCAAATTGTTCAATGATTTAACTCTATCTTCAAGAGCATCAATTATTTCCTTAAGCCCAACAAGAAGCTCTGAAAAGCTATACTTTACAGCTAACTCCTCTACCTCCTTATTCAATTGCCTCTTAATGGCTCTAAGCTTCCTGATCTCTACCTCAAGCCTTGCAAGAGTCTTTGCCTGTTGTTCCTGGGTAAACACATGCTTTATTAGACAATCAAGGCATACTACACCATTTAGCTTAGGGAACCATAGAGCATACAGATCTCTACCCGTTTTTGCCTTGTATTTTTCAGGATCCACTTTGTGATTACCGATAACACACCATGCTGGATACTGCAACCTTATGAACTTTGGTTTAGGAAGGTTTAGCTGAATATCACCAATCTCCATTTTATCGAGAGCTGCTTGAATAATCTCCCACATAGCTTTGCCTTGCTCATCAGCTTGCTTCTTTATTTTCTCGTATAGCTCATCAGGAACCTTAATGTTAGGCATTTTACCACCTTAAATCCTCAATCGTGAATTCTTCACCCTTATATTCAATGTAACATTCTTCATAAAACTCTCCAAGTTCCCCTAGATCTTTCTTCTTACACCATATCTCAATACCCAGCTCCTTCAGCTTTTCCCTAAGCTCCTCAAGAACCTTCCTCCTAAATTCTTCACGCTTCTTTCGATCCTCTTCTAAAACTCTTGCCTGATACCTGAGGGTTTCACTCGCTATTTCAAGTAGCTTTTTGTTGCATTCCTCATCTTTAACACAAGCATCCACCCATTCCCTACCCATGATTTCTACTAGCTCTCTTTCAAGGCTAGCCTTCTCTAACGCTTCTAGTACAGCACGTAAGCCAAATGCAAAAAATGTGAAAACAGCTAAAGCTGCTAAAGTCTTTTCAAATCCATCTACCGTTTCAAGTTTTTCATCAGACATTTAAAAATACCTCCTTAAGCTTCTCCTTAACACAATAGAGTGGTTTTATGAATAACATTCTCTGCAAAGGCTCTAAGAGATGCTCATAATCAGTAGCTACATGGATGTAACCATTCTTCTTCAGCTCCTCTACAAGAATCTTTAGCTCCTCAATATTGAATTCTTCAGAGAAAATCCTTGCACTTTCAGCATATACTATAACTTTGAACTTCTCCCTAGCTTCATTCACTTCAATAGTTATTCCATGAACAAGTAGTGCTTTAGAAAGCTGCAATATCTTTTCTACGCTATCGAGCCTGTAGTTCTTAATAATTCCTTTAAACCTTGAAATGCTACACATTTTTTACTCCTCAATATTTGCTTTTACTTCAACTGATATTTTCAGGGGTTTTCCACAGTATGGGCATGTTATTTTTCCACCATTTACTTCATTAACAACAACCGAGAACGATTTCCCATAAGTGAAGCAATATACTCTAACACTATAGCTTCTACCTGTTGGTGTGTTTACTATTCCTACATCACGTACCTCATGCTTCATTAGTGATCACCTTTTAAAAGCCCTTATCAAAACAAAGCTTTTGTCTATATGTTTCTGCTCATGCAGCTTGCTTCCGAAGAAATGTATTTCGATTCTCTTATAGCCTTCAGCATTCAGCTTTGCTATTGCTGCTTCTATTTCAGTTATTTTGTCTTCAACTATGAGAGTTTTTGGTTGCATATTTTTTCACCCATAACTATTTATCAACTTTGATTCTTATAAGTGTTTTTTCATAGTGTATTTACTACTGAGAACCCCTTAACCATTCTTGCCTTAGCCCTAGCATATACTGCTTTAACACACATGCTGCAATGAAGCTTTATCCAGTCCTCACTTCCCCAATTATCTACTTCCTTACCTTCTTTCTGAAGGTTGCTAAATACTATGCAGTAGCTGTGAAGAGCATATAGGCATGGCTTTCTAGATTCACTCATTTCCACCACCATCTCTCCTAAAAGGCTTATGTTTTCTCAGATATTTTAGAAG
>QMNG01000074.1 GCA_003647645.1 candidate division Kazan bacterium
CTTGATTGTAACGGGTTTCTCAGCTTCGTAGCCGTATCTGATTAGCTGTTCTTGGATTAGCTCATGAATTAGCGTTCCCATCATCGCTAAAGCTTTGTTCACGGGGTCTGGCGGTAAATCAAGCGTGTATGTGTAATAACATCTCAAAGCACAGTCGCTGACTAAGCTAATTGCTAAGCTATTAGGCTCACGCTCTCTCTTGTGGCTATCGTAAGCTGTTTCGAAGGCTTTGAAAACGAGTTCAGCTACGTCATCGCTCATTTTATCACCTTCTCAGCTAAAACATAACCGCATGCAGGACAAACGAGCTGTGCTGTCTCTTTTCCGCTGTTGATAGCAATGTCTCTGACGATGACGGGGCTAACGTATAGCTCTCCGTTTCGGTAGAGATAAAAGAGGTCGTTAGGAAGCTTTTTAGCTAATTTAGCTTTACAGCGTGGGCATCTCATAACGCATCACGCTCGGAACTTGACATCGACTGTTCGAGAAACTCTTGAAGGCGATGAAACGCACGATAATAGAGTTGTCGGGTAGGGTACGGCTTGAATCTGAACGCTTCGTATAGCTTATCTTCGGATGGAAAGCCAAGCTCTCTGAGAATCCGCCTGGTAGCGTAGATTAGCACACGTATAGTGCCCTCTGCGTAGCGTTTCTCTCTGAGATACGCTTCAAATCGCTCGATAAGTAGCTCATCAGCTCTTTTGAACCCGCTCATTTAGCTCACCCCGTCACGAAATAGCATCTCGCTCATGTCTGGAGCTCTAAGCTCTTCATAGTCTATGCTACTACCTTGCTTCTCTTCGCTTACTAGGACGTCAGTAAACGTTAGCTCACCTCGCACAAGCGATTCGATTGTGCTATCGCTTAGCTCGACTTCGAGAACGTTGAGAACAGACTTAACAGCGTTGAAATGATGGTCAAGCTCGCACTCTACGTTGCGATGCACAGGTTGCTCTTTCACTCCGTCTTGCAGTAGCTTGATCACAGCTCTCGCTACTCTGGGGTGTAGATACATTACTCGCTTGTCTTCGCTGTAGTTTAGCAGTTTGTAAGCTTGAACGCTCTCTGTTATTATCTCGCAGTAAGCTAATCGCTCTACAAAGGCTTCGGGGTTGTCTACATAGCTAAACATCTCTCGTATCTTGTATCTCGCTGACTTAGAATAATCGCTTAGCTGTGTGTAGTTACCAAGCTCTTTGCTCTTGCTGTTTCCCATAAAACAGAAGCTAACTACGTTTCTGAAGTCTTCCGCTTTGCTACTAACGTCTCTTAGCCAATATCCCTCGCTCATGCCCGTTAACAGTATCTCGTAGCTCTCTTTGAACGTGTCTTGTCGTCTCCCGCCCGCTACTTTGTCTATCTCGTCTATGTAGAGCGTATTGTAGAAATATGTCAAGCCATACGTGTTTTTAGCCCCGTCATAGACTAATTTCGCTGGAGAAGGGAAAACAGTTAAGTAGCTACTGCTTAAGCTTCTAAGAATTGCGGCTGTTCTCGTTTTACCGTAGCGTGGCGGAGTTAGCATGAAAACGTGAATAGCTTTGTCCTCGTATTGGAATAGCGGTAAGAACTGTGGTAGGCGGGTAGCTAAGCTTAAGCTGTCTGGTTTATAGCCTACTGCGAGCAAAAGCAAATCAGCGGGCTTATACTCTTTTAATAGCTCTTTGGCTGTGTCGAAGTCGTAGTCTGCTTCATATATCGCTATTAGCTCGCAGAGATAGACGGCTTTCTTCTGGCTAACGGGAATCTTCTTGTAAGGCTTTAGCTCAAAGTAGATATTGCTGTCTTGTAGCTGTGTTACTAAATCGAGTAGCTCGTCGTCTAAGTTTAAAGCTAACGTCTGATTTGCTTTCTCTAACGTAAGCTGATTGTAGCGGTGGTTAAATCCGAGACTGTCTGGCTTTAGAATTAGCGTTTTGCCCTTTCTGTAGCATGCTTCGAGCGTAAACACGCTTTTACCCGCTAGGATTTTCGGTAGAAGCTTCTCTTGGGCTTCTTTAGTCCACGCTTCAAACGTGATGATGTGCTCGTCCGTCAGCTCATCGAAATAGCGTCTGAAGCTAATCAGCGGAAGCCCGCTCATAGCTAATCCTCCGCCGCTTCGCTAAATTTCTTCTTTCTCACTCTCTTGCTACTCTTAGCTGTCTTTTTGCTGTTGCTGTTCGTCTCTTCGATTTCTAAGTTAGCAAAGAACTCAGCTATCTGCTTTAGCTCTGAGTAGCTTAGCGGTCTGCAGATGTTCTTTTTTCCTGCTGAGACTACAAGCAAAACCTTGCCTTCATACTTGCTCTCTTTGATAGCGAAAGTCATGCTCGCTATCTCAAGCCGCTGTCCGCTCGCTTTCACTTGCTTCTGTTCGCTTTCTTTTTTATCTAACAGCTTCTCAACCGCTTTCGCAAGCTTGCTAACAGTTCTTTCAAGCTTATCCAATCTCTCATCTACATCTGACACGCTATCACCTCCGCGAGGAGCATGAAACTCGTGATTGAACCTAACGTATTGAACAGCATCTCTAATATCAGCTTGATTACGCAAATACTTAAAGTGAACATAACAGCTAAACTTAGCTAACTCTCTACAAATGCTAAAATCAAGCTGTTTGAACGAGTAAATAACAGCATGAGCATGACGAGGATGGCTAACAGCTTTAAACACTAAAACTTTGCACCCTTCAGCTCTTAAGCGATTCAGAATTAGCTTATAGTTGCCTCTCATCGTTATCAAGTAAAAAAATTTTTTAGTCATGCATGAGCTTCGATTTCACTTTATAGCCGCCGTATCGTGTGATATAGCGAATCAGATGATTGTTCTTGCGTAGCTTCTTTAGCTCGCTTGCTCTGACGTAGATTCTCGCATTAGCTAAGCTGATATAAGCGAAAGGCTGGTCTTCGTGTAGCTTTAACGCTATCGCATGCTCACGCTTGCTTGCGAGGTAAGTTCTGTAAGCAAAGATTTTGTGACCGTGACAGAGTCTATAGCGAATCCAGCCCAGCAGAGCGGTGAAATCGTTGGGGTAATCAGCTATATAGCAGTATCTTAGCTTTCCTTTGCTGTTCTCGTAGTAGTGGCTAATGTTAACCAGCTCAGCTCTTACAGGTGGCAGAACAGGCAAATCATCGAAATCAGCTATCATAGCTCATTAGCCCTCCTCTTCAGAATAGTTCGTCAAAATCGTTGTAGTATTCCCAGTAGCAATCTTCGCATATTGGATATGGTGGTTGCATTCCGTCATCGACATAAGCATACGCTTTCTTTATTTTCTTACCGCATAGACCGCACTCGAGCACCGCTCATCAGCTCCCATACAACTTCTGTTACTCTCTTGCGAGAATCTCTTGCAAGATATTCGCTATCGAGTTACAGAAATAAATGCAATTGCGTAGCTGTGCTCTCTGAGAAGCACTCAGCTCTTGCTTGTGCGGTTTTAGTAGCTCGGCTAAAAGATAAGCTTGCTCTAAGTGCTCTCTTAGCTCGTCACAATATAAAAAAAGTAGTTTTGCTGACATATTACTCATCGAGCAAGCTTTTTAGCTCTTTTATCGCTTTCTCAAGCTTTTTGAGCCACACGCTCATCGAACCTTTGAGATAAGCGTATCCTCGCAGATAATCACCGTGTTCAGCGTTTAGCTCTTCGCTCATTCTTTTTTTTAGCCA
>QMNG01000075.1 GCA_003647645.1 candidate division Kazan bacterium
AGTGCTACGTATGGCGTTGCTAAAGACATACTTATATAGAAGCCAAGCAAATAACTTTGAGTTATTAATCGCCAATAAAAATTTGATACTTACCGAACTGTTTTTCACAAATGTGCATGAAATAGTCTCAAAAACCAATTTATTTTCAAGGTCTAAGGTAGCTTGTAAATAGAAATGAGGGTAAGGATTCTGAACGTGAGCAATAGCTAGTTGGTTCAGAATCTTTGGCTTAAATTGGTAATCATATTCATTTCGAATAAATTTACTGATGTTAATAAAATCCGTAACCTTGTCAAGATAATAAGGTGAAAGCTGTGCACCTCTAAAAATTGGCACTGTCCCATGTTTATTTGTAGACTTGCTTTGCCAATTTAAACCCCGTTCTATTGAGACGTAATCTCCCCATTTAGTACTGAATTTCTCAACTATTCGGTGTATTAAACCCAGATTACGCAATAAAGGTAACGATATTCCAGGAACATATTGAGACACAATAGATACTGGTTTTTCAGATTGTGAAGAAAAACATGAAAAAAAATCATAAAAGTTAGCAACTGTATATTATTGATTATTATATCTTTAGGATTGCCATGTGTCTAATGCTACGCAATAGAGTTTAAGGGCACATTATATGTTGATATACAGTAATATACAGTTGTAAAAAGGGAATGGAACTAAAAATTGATTTTACCGACAAAGAGATCACCCCATGGGGAGGGATGGTGTTACTAAAGAATATGCTGGATAGGATAAAGTTTGCACAGGTAATAGAGTCATGTAATGATCTTCCTTCAGGCGGTTCGAATCGTAGTTACTCAACAAGAGTAATCATAGAGAGTTTCATTGTGAATGTATGGTGTGGTGCCACGCGGTTTCTACACACAGAAATAGGTCGGCATGATTATCCCTTGGCAAGGATATTTAACTGGGGAAGACATCCGGCTCAGGATACATACAAAAGATTTTTTAAGCGATTTGACTGGGGAATAAATACCCGGGTGTTTTCCTATTTTTATCAATGGTTTTTCAGGAACCTTCGAATGGATGAAGCGACACTTGATATAGATTCCTCCATATTTACAAGATACGGCAAACAAGAAGGCTCGAGAAAAGGTTATAATCCGAAAAAGCCAGGCAGAGCTTCCCATCATCCTTTACTGGCCTTTGTGGCAGATGTCAATATGGTAGCAAATTTCTGGTTACGCCGGGGGGATAGTTATACCACGAATAATTTTACTGGTTTTCTGGAAGAGACTTTATCCAATTTAGCAGGCATTAAGGTAGGACTAATACGGTTGGATAGTGGATTTTATGATAAGAATATTCTGGAATATCTGGAAAAAAAGCCAATGAACTACATCATTGCGGTAAGATTTTATTCACCGATAAAACAATTACTGCGTAGCAAACAGAACTGGATAAGGTTATCGGAAGGAGTAGAAGTTGCAACCACAGAATATCAGAGTCCTGTGTGGAATAAGCCTCGCAAGTTGATATTAGTAAGACAGGATATAAAGGTTCGTCCTGGAGCTACCGGTAAACAATTACGATTGAAATTTGAAGAGAATGATGTTGCGTATTACCGTCATTATAGATATAGCGCATATGTTACCAATATGACACTACCGGCGGCAGAAGTATGGCGTCTCTACCGACACCGTGCAGAAGCAGAAAACAGGATTAAGGAATTGGATTATGATTTTGGGTTAAACGCTTTCAACCTGAATGAGTTTTTTGCCACAGAGGCTGCATTAAATTTTGTGATGGTCGCTTATAATCTGATGAACTTATTCAGACGTTTCATCATGACTGAGAAAGTACAAAAACGTCTTTCTTCTATTAGATATAACACCTTTGCCATAGGTGCATATTTAACAAGAGACGGTAGATATATGATCTTAAAATTGGCATTAAAGCTTAAGAGAAGGGAGTGGTTTACCGGTATCTGGAATTATTCCCGTCAGTTTGAGTATCCTTTTATCTTCTCTAATGCGTAATCTGGGTTTATTTCATCGGAACCTCGATAAGCAGTAGTTTAGTTTCATATCGTGAAGTTACCGTAAACTTCCCGGTATTCCATATCCCCATTCCATCTCGACGGTAAAGGACTTTATCCCCGGTCCTTATCTCACCTTCGATGACAAACAGATATACCCCGTTTCCTTTGTCATGCAGGTTATATGTATAGGATTGTCCGGTCACCGGTTCACAAAGCGTAAGCCATGCCTTCTGGTGTATCCATAAACCTTTTCCGTTTTTTTCGGGAGAGATTACCGGTTCCATATGGGTAAACGACCGGTTATGTTTAAGTGATATCTGGTCATACCTGGGATCTGCATTTTTCAGGTCCGGTTCAATCCAGATCTGCAGGAAAGATGCCGGTTCCTTCCGGCTTTTATTGTATTCACTATGATAAACGCCTGTTCCGGCACTCATTATCTGTATTTCACCCTCACGGATAACCGTGATGTTTCCCATATTGTCCGTATGTTCAAGAGTTCCTGAAAGCGGAATGGAAATAATTTCCATATTTTGATGCGGGTGTCGCCTGAAACCAGTACCGGGAGTGATCAGGTCATCATTCAGAACACGCAGTGTACCAAAATGATCCCTTTCCGGATTCCGGTATGCAGCAAAACTGAATGTATGATAGGTTTTCAGCCAATCGTGATCAGCATATCCCCTCGTATTGGCCCTGTGAAGTACCGTATTCATAGCTGGTTTTATTCAGTTGATGCAAATTAACATGAAAACCGGTTTCATTATTTTGTAATGTTGAGAAAGTGTAGAGAGAGAGAAAACAAACAGTTTCTTGATTGAAGGTGTGTGGTATTAAACGTGGGATAAGCCGGAATGAAAGTATGTCTGGTAATTTATATAAACATTGTATTAAGAAATATTCCTTTTTTCATACACACTGGAAATGTTGATCAGAATACAAGATACCTGACAACAGAATCGTTTGGATTTTTTTGTTGACAGGAGAAAGTAATTATATTTATACGAAAAAGTTACCGTAATGAATACTGAAAGAATTCTTATTCTCGGTATTGGCAATGTTCTGATGGGAGATGAAGGGATCGGTGTGCATGCTATCCGGTATCTTGAGCAGAAGGAGTTACCGGATGATGTTGATTTGCTTGACGGTGGGACAGGTGGTTTTCATTTGTTGTCTGAAATGGCCAAATACAAAAAGGTAGTGATGATAGATGCAACCCTGGGAAAAGATCCGGAAGGAACGCTTACTGTTATCAAGCCTCGTTTTTCGTCGGACTTTCCTTCGGCCCTTAGTGCACATGATGTCGGGCTGAAGGATCTGATTGAAGCATTGCAGTTAACAGGGTTAATGCCTGAAATGTATCTGATTACGGTGTCTATCAACCCGTATCAGGAACTGGGGATGGAACTTTCCATGCGGGTATCCGGACAATTACCCTTTATTTATGAAAAAGTGAAAGGAGTGTTAAACATGTTAATGCGGGAAAAGAAAATATAATTGAAAGGGTTAATATGTGATCAATCCATAATATATAAATGCTCACTTTTGTGTTCATAATTAAGATTAGACTGTTATTATAATAACAGTGATTTGGAGAGAATATCGGTGAAGTTACATTGGATAGAAAAATAGTTTTCGAACTGATATTCCG
>QMNG01000076.1 GCA_003647645.1 candidate division Kazan bacterium
CGCACAGAACTACCGCCGCACCTTTTTGGAGCAATGTTGTAAACACCGAATGAGTATATACCGTCGCCTGCTGGTCAACGAGGAGCACGCCTATATCTTCACACGGAATACGCCCGGCCTCTGCGCCCGCCTCTTTTATTACAAGCTGACCTAATGAGATGGATAGATACGTCCGTGCCTTTGAAATCTCTATAATCCGCTTGATCATTCCAGACAAGCCTTCCGCAAACAAAATGGGCCGATACCCCCTTAATATCGGCCCATTCGCAGACGACTTTTACCTGAAATTAATCAATCAAACACTAATCACGATTTAGTTTCTTAATATCCCCCAAAGGCCCAACCCAAACTTTATAAGACCCTTTGCCTTCCTCCACGCCCAATTCCTGCAATTGTCTAGCCGACAACGGTATATCTTGCCTAGCAGCACATGTTTCAGTGGCTTTACTTCGGCCTGCATCATAGTGAGGAGTAAAGTGAATTCTTCCAGTTCCGTCTATCTTAAAGACAACAAAATAATCCGGTTCTTTCGTATCTGGGTGTTTCATATAAACCATTTCTCCAATGGATAGTGACATAACAAACTTGCCATCAGGGTTATCTTTACGATTCACCATTGGCTGTGGTTTTCTTCCAGAAGCTTTTGAAGGCTTGACTCTTTGGGCTGCTCCAAAGTTGGTAATTACTTCGCCTTTCCATTTGCCTTTTGTATCTTCCCTGATCTCGATATGATGGTTACTTTGCGGCTCGTATAATCTTACTGATTTTGGATTCGTGTTGTCCTCCATTTTTCCAGTTTCAACGTTCCAGTACTTTCGTTTAATCGGCGGTGTCATTGTTGGGGACCTTAGCAACGTTATCCGTCGAACCGGAACACCGCTTTTCAAGAATATACCCTTAGCTTTAATCAACTCCTTAATTTGTTTTTTGAACTCTTTTTTGTTCTGCTCTCTGCAATCATCAACATTTAATCCATGGCCTCTTAGGTACTCTCTTAATTCTTCACGGAACCAGCGATCACGAACAACACCTGACTTAGCAGGCTTAACATCCTCAAGGTTTAGCATACGTGAGCGAATAGCTTTCTTTTCAGATTTTGAAACAGCCTTTTCAAGTTGTTTCCGTAATCTGTCCCATTCATCTGGGACTCTCAGGTGATTCGGGGTTAGCTCAATGGCAAAGATTCGTTTTTTGCAATGTTTAGTATCTACTTCCCCGTCTTTCATTACAGGTCCAAGCTGTGTATCATTGTGTAATTGCCCCGTTAATTTCCGACCAGCAGGCCGATGCGATACAACCAGTTTATCATATTCTTTCATTACATCGGCGCGAAATGACTCGAGGGTGCCCCAGGGCGGAGCTAAAGGCTCAGGTTTTGCTGTTGAGTAGCCATTTGATTTTTCCTCTTCGACTTTCTCATACTTTTTTGCCAGTCTTGCCAGTTGTTCTGGGCCACTAAGTGCGATTACTACGGCGTCCAAAGCGTGATGTCTATGATCCAGACGGTTTTTCTTTTCACCTGCTGTGCCGGCTTTTGTGTCCGGGAAAAGTCCCAAATCTCTCCGTATCTCATTAGTGTAACTTCCTTTCGTTGCAAAAACTCTTCGCTTTCCGTCCACTTCACCACCGTACAGCGTATCTCTCAACCAGCTTGTAACTTGTAATGTAGCGTAAGCTGTATCTATTTTTTGTGAATCTGTAAATCCTGCAATATCTTTAACATCTTTGTGCAAATAGTCCCACTTGACCGGATTGTCATCCTTTAAATGCCTCAATCTTTGTTCTAACCTTCCAAACTCTTCTTCTGTTAGCCATTCCTTTAGAGTCTTGCTGGTTTTACCTCGATTTTCTTCTTCATAACACAGAAGTCTGTTCACTAAAGCATCTGGCCCTCTTTTGCTTTTAGGTATGATATGGTCTATTTCCAGGCCCACTCCTTCGGCAGCATTCTTTTCGCTTATAGGTCTATCGGAATATGCAGAAATGAATTTTTGTTCTCGACACAGCAGCACGCGTTTAATAGCTTTCTCTCGTTGATTTTTTGTTAGTCTGTTCAGTTCGTATTTTTTTATAATTTTCTTTCTTTCTTCTTCACGCTTTCGGTTTCTTGTCAGTTGTTCACTGCGGTCTTTTGCCGTTTGTTTTGCTTGACGCACCAACTCGACAACAATCCTGTCCGGCTTCGAGCCGAATATGTTCAGGTAGGCCTGAATATGGTTCCTGACTTCGTGAATAGACTTGCGGACTACCGGATTTGCAAGCATTGGAGCCGGTGGTAACCGGTCTGGATGCTTATCTAAATAATGTCGCATTTTTTTGTTGGATCTCTTCGATATTAATGCGTAACGCTGTCTTTGCTCATCACTCGCTCCACTTTCTCCGTCTTCAGCGAATAACTGTCGTGCTTCTGTTACAGAGTAACCTTCTCTCATATAAGGAAGTAGGTTCTTAATAGCCTTTCGTGAAAGGTTGACCCGTTCATCTTTTCGGGGGCGATGTTTCCATGCATTTACCAGCTTTTGAGCCTGTTCTTCTGTAAGATTCCACCACTCCTGACTTCCTTGGAATAGTTTTTCTTCATGTTTCAGATTTTCGGGGTCATACTTTAATAAAGCAGAATTGATCGATTCTGTCGTTTTTTCGTCATATGTTTCCCATTGACTCTGCCCGATAGCTTTGATAATGATTTCCCTTACAAACCAGTTTGCATTAAGTGAACGATTTGGGTCAGCATCAAGACTTAGGCTGTATAACGTTTTATTCTCTCCACGATTAATCCCAAGAACGCGCCTGACAGCACCAGCCTTGATGCTTTTCTGGGTCTGAAATAATTCAAGAACCTTTTGCCGTTCTTGATCATCTAATGGCCGACTTACCTCTCCTGGAGGAGTGATTCTGATATTATTTAGTGTCTCTAATACGAGAAATTCCTGCGCATACATATCTGGTTTGGGGCATTGTTGGTCTGTTGGTTCTAAATCACAGCGACCTAAGGTGCCAATATTCCAATAAAAATTCCGTTGCCCAAAAATCAGCCCCTTCTGCTTCCATGTTTTATCCCCTCTCGGATCAAATAGTTGCTTAAGAAGATCAGAAGTTAGTAATTTAGAAAGCTCGCTATCAAATTCTTTTTGTGTGCTCCACAATAGCACAAATTCATCCTGCATCATTTTTCGGTCGGCGCAGAACTCATAAACAGCTTCTCCCGAGGCATTCTTGCGATTTCGGATTGGATTACGAATTTCACCCCGTTTTTTGCTGTTTGCCTGAAAGCATCTCTGTTCGTACAGATTGAACATCATTTCGCCAAATGTCTTGGCTTCCAAACGTTTCATTTCCGCATAGCTCTTCTTAATAGGTCCTCTCATTCTACCTCCCTCGCTATCATCTTTTTCGTTCGTTATCTCACACAGAAGCTGTCCCGGTTCGATATAATCTCCAGGAAGAACTTCAATATGAGGAGCCTTTCCCTTTTTCTTTCTCAAACCTGAGGCTCTGATTATTTTCGCTCCCCGTGGTGTTTTCCCGGACCGCGCTGTTTGAATCTGTTCGTCACTTAAAGTTATATTCTCTTTAGATAGAAGGAAAAGAGGTCGTTTGTTTTCGATAGAC
>QMNG01000077.1 GCA_003647645.1 candidate division Kazan bacterium
CGGGCATGTCAACCTGAAGTCGCGAAGGTATCACTACCGCGTCTCCTATTATCAGTGCCTCGCCCTGCCGCAGGGACGGAAGCCCATCAATCAGGTTGCTCAAGGCATCAGGCACGAGCTTCTTCACATATGCTTGATCAGTAGGATTGGTGAGTCGGAGGTTGACGAAGTTATTGCATTGGCTGACGATAGTCTCCGAGACTTCAGACGGTCGCTGACTGACAATCATTGCGCTAACACCGTACTTCCGGCCCTCCTTAGCAATTCGTTCGACAGCCTTTCGTGACGCTCGAAACGCACTGTCGCTTGCTTGAGGAAGGTAGCTGTGAGCCTCCTCAAAAACAACGAGTATTGGGAAGTCCTCCCTTGATTCGTTCCAGAAGTTGAAGTCGAATATCGTTCGAGACAGAAGCGATACAATGGCATCCCTGACATCCGACGGCGTGCCGCTCAGGTCAAGTATTGTAATCGGAGACACCTTCTCTCTTCCCAGCAGCTTTTTGAGAAGATCTTCGAGACTTGCCGACGTATTGAACGTTTGAGGGCGGAAGATGAAAGAGTACCTGTTGTCGCTGAGTTTGCTATCGAGCCTGAGAGCAAACCTGGTGAGCTTTCCATATAACGGGCCTTGTTTTTCCGCGTTTTTGCCTGGGACCATCTGTTTGTCAAGCGCTGTGACTTGGTCGTACACGGCGGTAATGTCGAAGTAGAGCGGCGTATCAACTGTCAGTACGTCCTTCAACTCCGGATTGTGTGCTTTCTTTGATTTGAGAACTTGGTCTCTGAAGACCATGATCTGGTTGTGTGCCGTAAACTCCGTGTGGTCTACAAACACAGACTGCAGTTCCTCAAAGTTCATCAGCCAATACGGTATTTCGAATTCAGGTGTGTGAAGACAGTTTGCGTCGGGGAACGCTGCGCTGTATTCATCGTGCAAATCGAATATGACGACATGCGCATGCTGTAAGGCAGCCGCCTTCTGCAAAATAGAAGCAACCGTACAGGACTTTCCCGCGCCAGTGGAGCCCAGAACTGCCACATGTTTGCTGAAGAAGGCGTTAGGGTCGACGTAAGCGCGCCGCCCCGCAAAAACCGCGATATCTCCAACTGAGAAATCATGCTCATTGAAGGCGCAGAAGATGCGCCCAAGGTCCTCCTTGTCCGTCATATAGACGGGGCTCTTGACGTTCGGATATGATGATACGCCCCTCTCGAATCTTCCTCCTTTGATCGAACCAAGGAGTTGTACGTCGAGAACTTTCTTATCTGCCGGAAGGGATATCTCTTCTTGCAGCGATGCCTTGTCGCCCAAGTCGGTCATACGTATCTGCACAACCATCGCGACAATCTGCATGGAACCTTCCGGAATGACCACATACGATCCTATCTGTCCAATGCTGTACACCTCTCCTTTATAATTGCGTGTGAGCGTATCCAGGTCATCGCTAAGGATTACGGTCGTCCTGCTTCCTGTTACTGCATATACTGAGCCAATGAGTTTATCCTGATCCATGCGGTGCTCCTTAAGACTTAGCAAAAGCATCTGCAAAAGAAGAAAAATCCCAAAGATCATTTCTGACCGAGTATCGTCTCCCTCCGATTATTGTCTCGTTTTCGCTAACAATCACCACGTTGCTTCCCGACGCGAAGGAGTCAAACGTAGGAAGCATATCCTTCGAAAGAACCACGAGGATAAACGTGTTATCCTTGAGGCATCGTTCAACGAGCGCTTTGATATGTGCGTCACCAAAGCCAAATCCAAGGCTGACGAGCACGGTCTGCTTTCTGTTTAGGATGTCGCTCATCCGCGTAAAAAGGTCTGAGTAGGGGCTTTGCGATACGTCCAGATATTTTTTCGGAGTCGGGAACACCATCAACTGACCTCGCTCGCGCTGCGCGCCAGATACCACCTTTGCCTCTCGGATTAGATCTCCGTCATATACCCAACTCACAGAACCATGCACCTTGTATAAGTAGAAAGCGGGGCAGAATGCGGCCCGCGTCTTTCCGGAACCGTACGGCTCAACAAATCGAGCGGGCCTGATCTCAAATTGCCCGGGATCGAAAGTGCGCGTTTGGATGCCGACAAATCCGTTGATACAATGGACTCTGGCCTGATCCGCTGCCCACTCAAATAACATGTCGTAGTTGGTGGTGAAGGTGTGAATCTGCTTCTTGGCACTCATCCGATTCTGGACTGCAACTACGAACTTCTCGTGTGCGTCTAACGAAGCGCTTTTGCTGCATTCGGCAAAAATGACATTGAGGATGTGGTCAACAGCCTTGCGCAAGTCGGCTTCGCTTACCTGTGAAAGATTCGGCGAGCGCAACTGACCAAAAAGCTTGTCCAACTGGTCTTCGATGGTACAAGCCGACGACGCCCGGAGGGCCTCGGCAATAGTTGGGTCACTCTGTGCTTCTCTGGCGGCTATCTCGACAAGCTCCTTCATGAGGGGATAGCCCGCAGCCTTCGAACTCCCCGCCCCAAAGAGAAAGCACACGTTGGGTGCCTTAAGCTTGTCAAGTACGACGCTTTCTATGTCGATGTTCTTCTGATATTGCGCCACGATATTTGTGTCCGGGAACTAAAGACTCAGCAGGTATATTTCAAAGGGTTTTTGCATTGACCTTCCACCTGCTCTGGTAGCGGAATCATGCGAATGGCCCCTGTATTGTCGTTTCATCTGGCCGACGAGTTTCTCGGTTACTAGGACCACCCTATTCATCTGGACAACTCCGCAGTGCGGTCCCACTACATTCGCCTGGCCTGTACGTAGGCTCGGACGTATTTTTCGCAACTTCATCAGGGGCTTGTTCTGTCTATATTATGGTGCTGGCTGGGAATAGGCAAGGGGAAAAGGAAAGTTTTTAGTTTTGAGGGTTGAGTTTTGAGTTGGGGATTTGTATTGCCAGGCCGCGAGAACGGGAAGTTCGTTTGGGGTAATTCGAGGGCCATGATACAAGTCCATAGTACGCAACGAATTCTATCTCGCGCGGAGGCGCAGGGACGCGGAGGTTGGGACGGGGTGAATTGCGTCGTTCTTTGTGGCTTCGTGGCTTTGTGTGAGGCTCTTTTTGTTCCGGTCAGGGGCGCAGGCCGAGAGCCAGTTGTCCCAATGAGCGTCAACCTGCATCTGGGAGCCTGGACGCGTGGGTTAAGAACCGCTTGGAATTGATTGTCGATGATTTACGATTGATTATTTGTTCGGTTTCCTCTGCGTTCCCTGGCGTCCTCTGCGGTTCCATATAAAACCCCGTAGTTCGTATCTCATTGCTCGTGATCCGTGGCCCGTGGGAATGATTCCTTCGTGCTCCTCGTGCTCTTCGTGGTTGGGAATTCGTGCTCCGTGGCTCGGCGGCGTGCAGGGCACGCCCTACGGTTTTCGCGGTGTTCTCTGAGATTTCTGTGGCGGACCATTTAGAATCAGCATGGGCTGAAGCCCATCCTATCAACTCATCAACTCATTTACGCATCTACTCATCTACGGGCGCTCGAACAAAGGCTTTTTCCCTCGACGGGTGCGGCGGCGTGTGTAAATGCACTTGGAGAAAGGAGTTAAAGATTGTCCTCCGTGGCCTCTGTGTCTCTGTACTACTAACC
>QMNG01000078.1 GCA_003647645.1 candidate division Kazan bacterium
GAGAGGGCGATACAGTGACCGTTTCTCCTAATATTACCGATAAAGCCGGCAATCAAATGGATGATTCTGGCACGCCGCCTAAAAATGTTTTCACAGTGGCGGCTGGAATTAACAATCCGATAAAAATTGCTTCTGTTTCTGGCAACCCGGCGGGCGGCAGTTATAGTATGATGATGGATGGATGTATGGATCAATATGGAGAGACGGGAAATTGGTACAACGGAACAGACGGTGCAAATGGATGTAATGTGAACGTGGCGACAAATCGAGATTCTTTAACTATTGTTTTTGACGGCTCAATAAATCCAGACAGTATTAATTATAATTCAACTGACAACATTGCCTATAACATTGGATCATATCTGGAAATTTACGAGAAACATACTCGAGCCGCTTCCAGTTCGTCCGAGTGCCAGTCGTGGGAAATTTGGAACGGCTCTGACGCGTGTGTGGAAAAAATGATGGGGAGTTTGGGAGACTCTTTTGCGGTTTTGGAAGATGATGGAGGAAAGACCAATAACAAGTTAACTATTTATCTGCAGGGCTGGGATGTTAATATCCAGCCGGGGATGGAGATTAACCCGATTGGAATTGTGGGGATGAATGGGCTAACTGCCCAGCAAAGTGATACTCCGGCTGACAATAAATTCAAGATGGATTTTGCAGAAGTGGAAGCGGTAACGGCCACCGGGGTTACTGATGGTAGTATAGTAACGATGTTTTTCAGCGGCGATATGACAAGAGGAGATATAACCGATGCCGCCTCTTTAGCCTCAAAATTAACCCCGGTTCAACATATGCCTTATTGGGAGGAACACAGTTGGGGAACGGATGCCACAGTTGCATGGGGAGATTATGATGGAACTGCTTTTACCTGTACAATAGGAGGACCTGTTGCTTATGACGATGCAAATGATACAGGAAAAGATTGCCTTAAAATTACTTTGGGCACTGCCGCAAACGGTCTTACTGTGGCTAACAAAGACGAGATTATGGCTAACGGTTTAAGAGATAGTAACGGGATGTATCTTGGCTGGGGAGGAATGATTGATACGACTCCGCTGGCGGTGAGCAACTATACTTGGAATTCCGCTTTTACCGAGTTAACTTTGGAGTTTAATAAAATGTTAAGAGATTACAACGCTTCAGGTGATCCTCCTATTCCTGATTTTACCGCGGCGGGAGGTCATGAGAATACGATTGGTTTTACTGATGCTAACACGGGAGGCGTAACTTTAGCCGGTAAAATTCCGGTTTTTGATACAACCTCCGGCGATATGGGCGGGATGATGATGGATATGTTCAAAAAAATAAAATTAACTTTCAGCGGTCCGGTGGAAGTCGGCGATTCTATTGTTTTTTCCAGTTCTGAAATTGGCGACGAGAATGGCAATATCGTGCCGGATATTACAATAGTAGCCGATGCTCAAGAAGATTTATCATCGGGCAAGATAGAACTTGCCGTAGATTCTGTTGGCCCTGTTCTGGCGCAAGTAATTACAAACGATTGGAATAGCGACGGGGTTCTAAACGGCGGCGATGAAATGATATTCAAATTTGACAATGATGCCGACCAGACGACCATTGTTTCCGATGTGGATTATTCCACGGTAAGTTCTGATAATCTTAAAGCCGATTTTATAGTCAAGAGAGGTTCAACTGCCGTAGCAGGAGAATTATGTCCTGCTGACGGCGCCGGAGTTACTACGGTGGCCAATCCTTTCGGGGAGTGGATTGATTTTTGGGTTGATATGTGGGAGGAGCATGCCGGCGAACTCCATTTGAATTTAGGTCCGAGAGCGGACATTCGGGCCGGGGATATAATTTGTTCTTCGTCTGCCGCTTCTCATATTAAAGATTTTGCCGGCAACAGCTTGGAAGCCGGCAAGGTTCTGGCGGTTATTAAAGAGTCCCGCGATGCGAGAATTAACAAGGTTGTTTATAGTGATGCCGATAAGAGCGGAACATTAACTAACGGCGATAAGTTTGAAGTTTATTTCTCAAGTGCGATTGACCCTAATACTTTAGGCGCTTATACTGCTGGGGCTACGCCAGAAGTGACCAATATTGATTGGGGATTGGGTGTTGAATTTAACTGGGAAGCCGGTTACGGTTCAACTTACGACCCCGGAATAATAAAAACATGGGGAAACAATTCAACTGGAAAATGGAATACTGATTTTACACAGTTAACTATTACTTTAGTTTGTGATGGTGCCTGCGACGCTACTGACGGAACAGAGCCGGTACTGTCCGATTTTGATATGGTAATGCCTTACGGCGTTCAGACAGCGGACGGAGCGTGGGTCAATAAACCGGGATTTATTGATATGACAAGGCCGGTCTTGGAGCAGGTTATTTTGATTGAAGACAGCGACGGTGATGGAAACGCTGATCCGGGCGATAAAATTATTTTAGTCTTTAGCGAAGAAATGAACCAAACAACAATTACCGGAGCAAATTTTGCTATATCAAGCGGGGATTTTGGAACGAACCCCACGGTTAATTGTTTGTCTATGGGAGTCTGCGAAGTAACACTGGATTCGGACGCAGCGGAAATTTCAGCCGGAGCCACATTTGATCCCGCGGACGCGGTGACGGATTTAGCCGGTTTAGCCGACAATACAACAACAATTCCAACCTTACAGTCAATAAATGTTAAGCCCGTTTCTAATGTCATTTTGTCCGATACGGATGCAGTTTATCCGGGTATTGACGGCCGGGACATTGATGTAACATGGACTGCTCCGGACGGCGCTGACGCAAATTACACTTATGACATTTATCTTCTGCCTGACTTTGTGCCATTTGATCCGGACAACGACGGAACTTATACTTCTGGAGAAAACACTCAATTTCCAATAGCTCACCTTAGCCATTCTAATGTTTGCAACCAGACGGCTTGCTCTTATATTGGTTTAGCCGGCTTAATGACCGATAGTCGGACAGCGGTGGATACTTCCGTTGGGACGCCGCAGAGCGGAGCGCCGTTCTTTCCAATCAGCGATTTGGAAAGTTATGTCGCTTATGTGGTCGCCATAAACGGGAGCGGTGAAAGATCATTTCCTCAAAAAACTTCCAGCGCCGTTCATTTGACAATGGAATATGGCGGAGAGATGGATGACCAAGCGCCCTGGGTGGAAGGAACAATGCCTTTTGATGGAGCGATTGTGCCAACCAACACCGCCAAAATGGGAATTAAATTCTCCGAGCCGATGAAGCGGGATTCAATTGAAACAAGCGGAAATATCAAGTTGCAAGTCTGTCTCGCTGACTGCCACTTAGAAAATAATTGGTCTGATGTTTCCGGCGTCTATGTCAGCTATAACGCGGATCACAATAAAGCGGAGATTAGTTTATCCAGTGATCTGATTCCTAACGCTAAATACAGATTTGACATTCCTTCGCCGGGAGTGGAGGATTTGTCCGGACTTGCCTATGCGGGAAAGCCGGCTTATTTCCGAGCCAGTTCAGGATCGGACACCACAGCGCCGAAAGTGATCGGAAACAGCTTTATGTTTGAAGGGAAAGATCTTAATTCTATTTCCAGAACCGAGCCGATGGTCGGAATCGCTTTTGACAAGGA
>QMNG01000079.1 GCA_003647645.1 candidate division Kazan bacterium
TCCAATCGTAATAGAAACCATCTTCAGCAGTCGTATCATTATATAAGAATATCCAACTAGTTTCATTCTCAGGCTTGTAGTAAAAAGCAACCCAAGTTACTGTAGTAGGAACACTTGCCTTTATTCTATGTTGCTCCCCTATAGCTTTATTATTTTCTGGACTTGATATTGCTATAATAGACTCTTCTGAACCAAAGTTTATAGACGGATCTTGAGGCCAGTCAAAGTAAGCTTTAAAATCATCTATGCGAATTTCAAAATAAGTATCCCCTTCTGTATATGTATAGTCTCCTCGACCATGATACCATAAACATACACCATGATAAATAGGTCTAGATGTGCCTGGGGATATACTAGTAGACACCCCTAAATCGTCAGATTCCACATATATATTACCAGTGGAATCTATCCCTAACTCCTCCTCAAATGATAGTGAAAAATTTGTATAAATAGAGACATGATAAGATTTATAAATGTCTTTCCAACCTTCTGACTGAACAAAGAAATAAATGTCAGAATATTCATTATCATTAACTTCACTAAGGTCAGAAGACACATACCCCTTAACATAAAATTTGTAATACTTTCTTAAATGAAATGGAATATATAAACACAACCACACAGACTCTCCGTTGTATGTGCGATCATTCGAATAAGATAATTTGGTCTTAGTAGAAGTTAAGCCATATCCAGAACAATAATAGTAACCAATCCCTGGTTGGTATTCAGACCCAAGAGCTCTATCGTCTGTATCTCCAAAAAAACGAGGTGCAATTAAATCATCGTATAAATAATCATACCTCGCATAAATTGTAGATTGTGAAGACGCATCTTTATTACCATAATACATATATATCGTCACTGTCGCACCCGAAGGCAAATAAGGTATCCTCACCCATATTACCGTATTTAGAGTATTACAAGTACCTGGCTCTATATAGTACTTTAAATACCCTAACCCTTTAGCTAATGCTTTTACTCTAGGTTGCCAATAAAAATAATGAGGATTTCTGTCTTTGTCAAAGTGTCCTCTGAAAGTTTGAGATATCTTTAAGTAATCTACTGCATCTTTTAAAGAGAAAAATAACTTCCACGACCCCATGTAATAAGGAGCACCAGTATAAAGAGAAAGTCCAAATATACCTTCAGGATATTCTTCATCTAACACTGAAACAGATGTAGGGAGAGATTCTGCATATTCATAGGTGCTTGCCATATATATATCACTCCAGTAATATATCTCAGAATCGGTTGGCAATATCTTATCAACTCCACACTTTGAAGCGTTAATTATCAGTGTATAATATATATAATGCGGAAAATCCTTAAGTAAAGAGTCAATAGGAGTATCATAAGAACAAAAATACGAAGTACACTCGTAAGTACCTTCACTACAAGTTATCTTCAAGTTCTTCTCAACACAACTATCCGAAGCAAAGATAGTTGTAACATAGTAATCATTACTTACAAATTTTATATCCCCACAATCACTCCTCATCTTACCAGCCGAAATTAGAGAAGCAGTATCTATAACAATCTTAACAGGAACATCATAAAGATCTTCATTTAAAGGATTTGTAATGTTTATTGCAATTCTATAGGGCCAATTCAAATTCCACCAATCTTCAGGAATTTGACAGAAGCTTAGACTAAAAAGTAAAGGAATTATAAGCAAAAGTAGAATTTTAACCAACCTCATTAATAACCTATAAGAGAGAAGATTTCAAAAAGTTTAAAAAAGAAAAGAAGAAAAAATTCAAATTATCATCTGCTAGATAGCACTAGCAAATCCTTTACCCAAGCTACAGTCAATAGCATACCCCACACTTTTGCTAAGAACTCTACCACTACCAAATAAATTACTGCACCCACAGGATTTGCAGTAACAATATCCTTCAAGAAGTAAAGTAGCAATGCAAACAATAGATATGCTGCTGAAGCTGGCGATTTTACCTTTGTTGTAAATTCCTTGTCAGTGAATGCTACTACTGCTGCAAAAATTGCAGATATTATCCAGAGTAGTAGTTGCACATCCATAAGATTGAAAAAAACCCAGCATCAAAAAAAGATAATGTTTTTTTACTTGAAATTTTTCAAATAATCGTATGGACAACGAAACTTTGCAAAATCTATACAACAATCTCCAAAAATACATAAACAAATGGTTCTATCAAACTTTAAAAATATGGGGGTTAGGCCTAATAATTATTATAATTATGTATATATTATTAAGAAAAACAAGATTCTCAAAAATAATAAAAGGAATTTTAACCTCATACTTAGCAGTCACATTCGTATTTCTATTCAACTACTTTGTTTATGGAAATTCCTTGCCAACAAAGTGGCAATTAGAAGGAAATTTATTAACTCTAGGCCTTTTCATGCTAAGTTATATAATAGTTCACTCAAAAGAGATCTATGAAAGTATTAGACGCAAAGGCTGAAGAAGTTCAAGAACTCTTAAGATCAGAGTATGTAAAAAGTAGAGAAAGGTATAGGTTTAAAGTCCCAAAACCAAAGAAGCACCTATTCCTAGACAATGTTTTCTTAGACGAATATAAATACAAAGGATATAAGTTTGAGGTCGAAGATGAAAAATTAAGAAAGTACTCAAAGATTTATGAGGCAACAATAAACACTCTTTATGGAAAAGAAATTGTAAGAGATCTACTATACAAAGTAATCTCAGATCTTTATAGAAAGAAGACATTTGGAAAAAGAGTTTATGATTATTTAGAATTAGAAGTGGCATATATTCCATTTGGGCCAAGAAAGAGATATTATGTGTTAAAATACACTAAGCCACCTCCATCAGCCCTTTTCAACATAATAAGCAATGAAAATTTGTATAAATTGGAAGAAGGGATAAAAAGAATATTTCCATACATAAGAGAGAAGGAAAAAAGAATAGATACTTACAAAGGAATGTGTTATGACCTTTTTGACATAATAGGCCTACTTTGCTATGAAAGAAAACCAGTAAAAATTGAAAACTTTCAAGACTTATTAGACTACTTTGACAAGAATTTAAAAATAAGTATGTCTGGGAAAATAGTCTTCTTTACAAAAATATTTCAAAACCTAGTTTCAAAAATTGCAAACTATCCAATATTAAAAATATTTGATGGAGTAAGCAAGGAAGAGTTTTATGAAATAGTAAGAGATTACCTCAAAGCCTTAAAAAATCCTTACTATGCTCTGCTAGATCAATTAAAAGCAAACTATGATCATATTATAGAAGCAGTAGAAGATAAAGTATTAAGGCTGCAGCTTGGAAAACTTAATTATGTCTATTCTTCTATCATTTAAATATGAATAAGAAAGATTTATTAAGAGATGCATTCATCTTGGGAACACTTGTCTTAAGTGTGATGTCTATGGCAATAACAGCAACTTTTAATCCATCTGCATTCGGGCAGAATTTTCAAGCAATTGTAGTTAAAGACCCATATGCATTAGTAAAATACGCAACACTATTCATTACATTCATTGCAACCCTTGCAGGCCTAAGATGATTAATCCCTTCGACCTAGAAGCCAAAATACTTACTTTAAA
>QMNG01000080.1 GCA_003647645.1 candidate division Kazan bacterium
ACACACAGGGGCCGTACTCGGCGCCTGCTCCGTGCGATACGGAGAACGTTAAGCCTGCCCTGGCCAGGGCCTGGACCTGGTCATACCACCCATAATTGGCCTCATAAATGATGGCGTCCACCTGACACTCATCTCCCATGTCTTCATCCCAAAAGACCCCGTCATAAAGCTCGTCCTTGAGGACTTCATTAAACTTCGGGAGGTCCTTTCGGGGAAAACTAATCTGCAGATAACACGTATCGCTCATAGCACACCTCCTTCCACGGTTCGAACAGCATCCTTCCTGCCTGGCCGGCAGACAGGGACAGCCCCGGCTATCTCCCGGACGGTGCCGTTGACCTTATCCCTTCCCCTGAACAAGGCCACTACCTCCCTGCCTGACTGCCTGCCTGAATGCCCACGGCAGGCAGGCGTTCGGCAGGCAGGTGCCGCCTCGGCCTCGGTAAGACCATACCTGAGCAGGTGGTTGTAGGCGCTGTAGGGATTCTTACCCTTGACCTCCATTGCGAGCCTCTCAGGGCTCTTGTCTAGCTTTCTTCCTGCAATGATGTACATGGTACGTACCTCCGCTAGAAATGAAACCGGTAGGTTTCCGTGATGTAAAACTTCCTCTGTCCATCCAGTACATCCACGAAGCTTACTTCGTTCAAGAAGTCCAAGAAGTCCCTGGATGACGTTGCAAAGTAAACGGGACTGTAATTGTAAGCTTCGTATGCAATATTCCAGAGGTCCGGCTTGGGCTTTTCAAGCTCGGCTTTTACCCTTTCAATTCTCTCAGCTATGGCGATGCCTAGCCCTTTCTTGAGTGCGTCTATGTGCGCTTGGTCGAGAACCGCAACTTCACGGGCTTTTCCATCGAGCTCCACAGACATGAAGGGGATGGAAGGCAACCCGTAGAGGTCTTCCAGTGAGGTTATGGCCTCGATGAACTCTTGAGAGTCCTCATCCTCCATGACGTAATCGCACCCCGGGATCATCTCCCGCATCTCGTAGTCGGGCCAGGGACAATGGACATCGCCAATCTGGAAACTGTTTTCGTCAATCATGACAATTATTGACCCATGCATGCTTTCCTCCTTTCTTTCTTTGCCACTCTAGCCTCATCAAAGCGATTACACGCCGGGTGTCCTGCTGCAAATATGTGCAAGTAATGCTCAGAGGCTGGATCGTTGCACATGAACAACTCAGCAAGACCGATAGCGCGTAAAACCGACTGGCACCTCTGGCAGGTTTTCTCCTTTTCAACATAGTTGTATTCTCCATCCCCGTGGAGAAGGACCCATACCGCTTCGTGAGGGGTGAGCCCTGAGCGGATGAGCCGATCCCTGGCCTTGTTGAAGGGCACTCGGGAGATGGGCGTTATTCTTCGAAGCATCGCAAACCTCCCAGCCCGTCTGCCTGCCGACGGCAGTCAGGCAGGCTGGTCAGGCGGGCTTTCTTGTTGCGCCCTCAAGAAAGAGAGCGCACATTACCTCAACAACCTACCGCCCTACGCCACCGACCTATATCTCCGTAGCCTCCTGGGTCCTCATCGGGCTCTGAGGCCTTCGTCAGATTAGCCTCTATTGCCTGGATGATCCCCGAAGCCGTGGAGACAATGCGGTCAAGAGACCCCATGATGTCCACTTCCTCCACCCTGTAAAGGGCAAGGTACTCGGGAGCTTTACACTGCAGACCAAAGTGCCTGAGCACTACGTAGGCGGTGGCCTCGGCCTCAAGCTCCTTGACCTTGCGTGAGAGAATCGCCCTTTCCCAGTGGCCGTGGAGCAGCTCATGGGCGAACTCGTGGGCCAGGACCGAAAAGCGCTGGGCGGTATCCAGGGAAGAGAGGATTTCGATCCTGCCCTTGCTGGACACACCCGCCGCTTTTCCAAGGTCCTCAACATAAGCGAGCTCAATACCCTTGGCCGTTACGACGGTCTCCAGGGCCAGCAGCAGGCTGTCGGCATTACCATACACAGCCATGACATCCGGGGCCTCGGGAAGCGGATCACCCTCCGTCTGGGATACGTCCCAGACATAGACCACCTTGAAGCGGGTGATGACCTCGGGCTGGCTGTCTTCCAAGGTCTCTTGGGTCTCGTCTTCCCGATCAGTTTTGTCCTTCTTGACCTTAATGGTCATGGGGGCAAAGATCGGGATTCCCTTCTCTCCCTTCTTGACGTGCCGGCCCATCCTGGCCCAGGTCCTGAAGCCTGCGACAAACCTTGCATCGGGCATGAAGGCCCAGATAAGGAAGCGATTGTGCAGGCTGTAGTTATGGAACCTTGAGCAGAACTCGAGGTAATTGAGGATCTGCTCGTCGTTGTTCGCTTTTTTCACCGCCTGGACAAGCTCGGCGGTGATCTCTCTACACTTCTTGGTCAACTCTGCAGCTTTCATCTCGTAACCTCCTTGAAACAATAGAAAAGGGAACCCTGCCTGACTGTGCAGGGCAGGCTTATGAGGCCATGCGTTCCCTTATCGTTTACTTATACGCCCGCCAGGAAAGGCGCTACTCCTTGGTCGTAAAGAACCCGGAGCAGTCCAGACACTCCCAGATAATAGGCTGGGGGGCTATAGAGCCATCTTCAAGTTCACCATACCATTCCCGATAAACCTCGACTGTCCACTTGCTCCCGCAGTGGGGGCAGTTGGGCCTGTCAGCTTTCGGCATTTTCGCTGTTTGGGTCATATGTGCTCACCTCCCTAAACCCATTCTATCTGGCTATCCGGGACATAGCCCCAATAGGGGGCTGTTTCCACGGCGTAGCCGTCGCTATAAATTCTGTGGGCGGAGCCGATGACGTTACCGTCATCGTCAAGGACCCGCCTGCCTGCCGACCAGGCAGGAACAAAACCGTCCTTGTCCTTCCGCATCCTGAAACTCCCTCCAGCCACGGCAAAGAGGGCGGCTGCAAGGGGGCTTGTGTCAGCTTTGATGGTCATAGTTTTCACCTCCTTGACTATGCCAGAGCCCACCTTGCCCCGAAACGGGGCCAGGCGATCTTGGTTTCTGCCTGGAACTTGTCCCACTGCTCCTGGGTAGGGTAGGGACGAAAGGTGTCACATGTCTCCCCGTTAAGCCACCCGGAACAGTAATCCCCCAGCTTCAAAATAAGATAGAAGCTCTTGGGAAATCCTTTGGGCGGTTTCCAGACTTTCCTTATGAGCCCGTCAGGGTGGGCCTTCCTCATGCAATGCCAGGAGTTGACGGGGCAAATCGGGTCTTCCCAATCAAAGAAAGCAGCCTGTTGGCCGCAGTCCACGCATTCCCACATGGGTGCATAGACCTCCTTGACAAAGCAGTCCACCACGCAACCCGGGTCCCCTGCTGTGGGGCGGACCCGAAAGTCCGCATAACACCGATCACAGAAGACCATTGCGTGGTCCTGGCTGACAAAGTCGCTTGCCCCGCACACCGGGCACCTCAGATCCTCCCACTCAAAGGGGTTGAAACCTCCTGTGTAAGCCACTGTAAACATTGCAATTCCTCCTTTCCTTGCTCTCCTGGACATGAAAAAAGGGAGCAGGAAAAATTCTTCCGTGGCTCCCTTCTTCCTTATTCG
>QMNG01000081.1 GCA_003647645.1 candidate division Kazan bacterium
AAGACTTATAATTTCGTCCTCTCAAAAAGAAATACTGCAAAGTATAGCAGAAAATCTTGTTAAAACAGAGAAGTTTTATATAGGCAAGAACGAAGTTTTTATAGAAAGTATAAATGTTTTGCCACAACCGGTGTTTAGGGGTAAACTTATAATCAAGATGCTTTCACCTATAACCTGTTATAGTACGTTAAAGAAAGCCGACGGCAGTAAAAAAACTTACTACTACTCTCCTTTTGAGCAGGAATTTCCATTGTTTATAAAAGAAAACCTTCGTAAGAAATTTCAACTTATATATGGTAGAGATAATGATTTTGAGTTTAATATCTCACCCTACAGGGTTTCTGCGAGGGATGAGAAAATAATTATTTACAACCGTAGCAGTACCGATAGGGGCACAGTAATAAAGGCGTGGATGGGATTCTACGAAATTTCTGGTTCACCAAGAGTTTTGAAATTGGCTTACGATGTAGGTTTAGGCGTTAAAAACCCTCAAGGGTTTGGGTGCTGGGAGGCTACATCTGTTGAATGATAGAAAAACAGTCGGGTATATCTTTAGGCTATAAGATAAGTCACAAACAACGTTATGAATAAGGATTTAAATGTAGAACTTAACGAACAATTTACAAAAGCTCTGGATATAATGGAGAATTCCAATAAAAGTATTTTTATTACCGGAAAAGCCGGTACTGGTAAATCTACGCTTCTTGAATATTTTCGCCAGCATACAAATAAAAAGATAGTAGTTCTTGCTCCTACCGGAGTAGCGGCTTTAAACGTTAGGGGACAGACTATCCATTCATTTTTTGGGTTTAAGCCAGATATTACAAAAGATAAAGTCAGAAAATTACGAAAGAGCAAACGCCGGATTATAGAAGAATTAGAAGCAGTAATTATTGATGAGATATCTATGGTCCGCGCAGACCTTCTTGATTGTATTGATATTTCTCTTCGGTTAAACCGCAATAAGAAAGATGAATCTTTTGGCGGGATGCAAATGATATTCATAGGGGATCTTTACCAGCTTCCTCCCGTGGTAACTTACAAAGAGAGGAATATTTTTAATAAATATTATTCAGGCGCCTATTTTTTTAATGCTAATGTATTCAGGGACATTCAGATAGAATTTGTTGAGCTTGAGAAGATTTACCGCCAGAAAGACGAACGTTTTATTGAAATTTTAAATGCGATACGTAACAATACTTTAACCGATACGCATATTGAAATTCTTAACAAATGCGTAGGCAGGGCCCTTTCAGGCTCAAGAGTTCCAGTTATAACCCTTACTACTACAAATAAAAAAGCCGAAGATATAAACAGGCGGCATTTAGAATCTTTGCATTCAAAAATATACACTTATCCTGCGTGTATAGAAGGGGAGTTTGATAAACGTTCTTATCCTGCACCAGAAAAACTGAGATTGGCAGTAGGCGCACAGGTAATGTTGGTTAACAATGATTCCTCTGGACGGTGGGTAAACGGAACATTGGCTAAGATTGTTGATATAGTAAGTAAAGATAAGGATGAAGATGATTTTGACAGAATTATGGTTAAACTCGCTAATGGCAGGATAAAGGAGGTTACCCCTTATACCTGGGAAGTATTCAATTTTTATTACAACGAAGAAGAAGCGAGAATAGAGACAGAGACAGTGGGGACTTTTACCCAATATCCTTTACATCTTGCATGGGCAGTTACTATACATAAAAGCCAGGGAAAGACTTTCCCTAAAGTTATAATAGACTTCAGCCGCGGGACCTTTGCGCCGGGTCAGGCTTATGTTGCTTTAAGCAGGTGCACTTCACTTGAAGGTATAAGCCTGGTAAAACCTTTTAAGAAAGGGTATGTTTTTACTGATAAGGAGATAGTAGATTTCCTTACTAATTATCAATATAAATTGTCTGAGGAGGAATTTGCTTTAGATGAAAAGATGAACTTTTTCACAGAAGCAATTGAGAAACAAAAAGATATAGAGATTGTATATTTAAAGCCAAACGGAGACAAAACCAGAAGAATTATAAGGCCCTGTAACCTTGGTGAGATGGTTTATAAAGACAGGGCTTTTGTGGGATTAAAGGCCTACTGTAGGAAACGCAGAGAAGAGAGAGTTTTCCGCATAGATAGGATACTTGAAATAAAAAAACCTAACTACACCTCGGAGGTGTAAATAAAGGAGGTTAAAGACGCCTTATCGGAAAGATCCATTAGTAACAGGAGAGGTTTATCATATTCTAACCAAAAGTATTGCTGGTTTTAAAATATTTAATATTAACAGTGATTTCCTAAGAATAAGGAGAGCATTACAGTATTATCAAGTAAAAAATCGTGTTTTAAAATTCTCTCAATTCTTAACTCTTAAAGAAGTTAAGAAGAAAGGCTTTGATAAGTGTGTTTCCTCTGTTATTTTACCAAAAGACAAAAATCTTATTCAAATCGTAGCTTATTGTATTATGCCCACTCATTTACATTTAATTTTAAAACAGTTAAAAGAAAATGGGATTTCTATATTTATGGGGAATCTCCTTAACAGTTATAGTCGATATTTCAATATTAGATATAAAAGAAAGGGGCCTTTGTGGGAAGGAAGATTTAAAAGTATATTGATTGAAAATGGTGAATATCTTTTACACCTAACTCGTTATATCCATTTGAATCCTACCACTGCTAATTTAGTGAGAAAACCTGAAGATTGGGAGCTTTCTTCTTATAAAGAGTATATATTAAATAAGAAGGACGCACTATGCGACTACTCGGATTTGCTTGATATTTCAAAAAAGTCATATAGAGAATTCGTAGAAGATAGAATTTCTTATCAAAAGGAATTGCATAAAATAAAGCGCCTCATTTTAGAATAAAATTACCTCTATCTACACCCCCGAGGTGTAAATAGAGGTGAGCGCGGGCATGATAAAAGAAAAGAGTAAAAAAGCGTTTATTTTTCAGGGTTTATATAAAAGATGGCCCTTCCAGGAGTTATGGCGATGGTTTTGTTCCCCGGGTAGAGAGGAAGATAGCAATATTAGAGACTCAATCTCTTTATACTTTTGCCAGAATCATAGTGAAATCGTTTGATTTTTGTTTTGACCATTGTTTTGGTTTTTACAGTAATATTGATAGTTATCACGACTCCTTTGATTCTTATGAATTGTTTGTAGATATAGGAGAGGGCGGGCTTGATTCTAACAGCAAAGGAGTTAAAAAGACAAAAGTAAAAGATGTTTTCTATGAGTATAAAAAGATGCTTTTTTTATTTGACTATGGAGATGGATGGAGATTCGTCATTGAGAGGGGAAAAATAGAAGAAAGCAGTAAAGATAAAAAATATCCATTTGTAGTAGATAAGAAAGGAACTGCCCCTTTACAGTATCCGCCATTAGAAGAAGAGCAGGATTCTTTTCAAAAGGAGGAGGAATAATGGGAAAAGATTATATAAGCGAAATAAGAAAAGAGTTTCCTTATATTAAACCTTTTGAAGAAGAAGACGAGGATATATGGTATGAGCAAGGATATAAATTTTTAGAAGAAGGGAAATTAGAAGAAGCAGAGAAAA
>QMNG01000082.1 GCA_003647645.1 candidate division Kazan bacterium
ATGTTGTTGGTATTGATTGCTTATCCAATTTATTTAAAGTATCTAGGCGTTGAACAATACGGATTATGGGCAACTCTTTCAGTTGTTGTTTTCTTTAGCCAGTTGGGAGAACTGGGTGTAAACAGCGCACTTATCAAGTATGTTGCAGTTGAATTTGGAGGAAACAATTATGATGGCATAACTAAATATACTACAACAGCCTTTTGTATAATGATAGTTCCTTTTTCACTGATTATATTATTGTTATACCTGTTAAAGGGACAAATAGTTGGTTTCCTGGAATTGAAATATATATATATAGATGTTGCGAAAAAGCTCATTCCTTTAATGGGATTTTTGGCCTTTTTCATCATGGTTGTTGAACTTGCTAAGGGTGTTATGATGGGCATTGGGCGGATGGACATAGCAAATTATATTTTTCTATTGGGCAGAGTATTGCAAGTATTTACGTCTGTCTTCCTGATCATTTACGGTCTCAAGATATGGGGCTTGTATTTAGGAGCAGCATTTGCATATGCGGTGATTTTTATTTTGTATATATATATCCTGTGTTTCCATTACCGAATAACAATATTCAAGGTTAATCGTGTTGCAAAGAAATGTCTTTATGACCTCTTGGCATTTGGCGGAGTCCTGTTTTCTGCTAGACTTATAAAAATGTTAGTACAGCCCTTTAATAAGATAATTATAACAAAATATATTGGTCTTTCAGAAGTAACATATTATGAGCTTGCAACAAAGGCCGCATTAGGTCTACGTAGTTTTTATGATATTGGACTTAAGGCGGTGATGCCCAAAGTTAGTGAACTTCAAAGAAAAGGTAATGACTCGAAACGCGCTATTAGAAATATATACAAGCAAAGTGCCAAATTCATAGTGTATTTTGCCATGCCGGTATTCTGTATGTTATTCATTTTGGCGAATTACATCTTATTAGTTTGGTTGCGCGAGCGCTATGACCCTAAGATAGCAATGGCATTAAGATTTTTTGTATTTGCATATCTTTTTAATTTATTTTCGGTTCCATGTTATTATATTTGTATGGGAATAAATAAGGTTCAATACTGTTTCTATAGCGCTTCACTTAGATCTTTATTAGTTAGTGGGATTATAGTATTCTTCATAGTTGTTGGTATGCCATTAAGCTTAAAGATAGTTGTTGCCATAGATTCCTTTGCCATTGTTGCAGGTGCATTGTATCTGATAACTATGTACCATATTTTAGATAAGAAGGCTATGGCTCCTGTAATAAAAGATGGAGCTTAAATAGTTTGGCATAGTTTATATTGCAGGTAATATCATATGAAACCAAATATTATATTGATTATAATGGATACAGTAAGAGCCGACCGTTTGCCAATGTGGGGCGGCAAAGATACTACTCCATATTTAGAAAAGCTTTGTGAAGAGGCAATTGCCTACAACAATGCCATTGCTCCTGCCCCCTGGACTACCCCTTCACATGCTTCAATCTTTTCAGGCCTCTATCCCTGGGAGCATAATATTAATATGTTTGAAGATCATCTTGGTGGCAGGTTCTACTTAATTAGCGAAATGTTGTCTAGGGCCGGCTATGCAACCTTGGGCATTACAAATAATCCTTGGATTTCATCTTCATTTGGTTTTGAAAGAGGCTTTCAAGAGTTTATAGAAGTTTTCCGGAAATCAAGACCCAGGCTTTTGTGCGATAAAATTAAGAAGAATCTTTTTATAATTGATGATGGGGCTGATTATACAAACAAACATATCAAAAAATTTGTTCAAGTAAAATGTAAGGAACGACCGTTTTTTGTTTTTGTGAATTATATGGAAGCTCACCAGCCATATTACCCCAAAAGGCCTTTTCATAAGAAATACATCACACAAGGAGTCTGGCGCTGTGTTTTAAGAAACAATAAATATTTAGATGATCGTGAGGAGATATTTCTTGGCAGGAAAGAGATAGATCCTGAAGATATTGGAATAATTAAAAAACTCTATGACTCTGAGATTTCATATTTAGACGGTAAAATAGGAGAGCTATTAGACTTTCTCCGCCAGAATGATTTATTTGATGAGACGGTGGTGATTGTTGCCTCAGACCACGGTGAAACTTTCGGAGAAACTGAGATCGGAGAAGGGCGTTTGGTGGGCCATCATTTTAGCTTATGCAATAATCTGATAAAAATTCCCCTGATAATAAAACCTATCGGTAATAACGCAAGTAAACAAATTGAAGTGCCGGTATCATTGACTTGTCTTCATGGTGCTATTAAGGAAACATTGAGAACAAATGAGTTTCCCGAACTTCAGAATGTTGAAACAAGTAGAAAAAATGTGATGGCTTCGTATATTACACCGCCTTCGTACTTAAAAAGAACCTTTAAAACATTGTCTGCTGGCAATGAATTACTTGGCCCTTTTAAGAAGAATCTCAGAGCAATTTTTTCTGAGGATGGAAGATTTAAAATAATAAAAGATGTCGTCAAAAATGATATAGAGCTATTTGACCTGCATGAAGATAAAGTTGAAACGAACAATGTAGCCACTCAGGGAAAGTATAGGCAAATACTTGACGAACTTGGGCATAAGCTGGAAGAAAGTTCACGGCAAGAAAAAGACGTGGAGAGGGAAGTTTCAAGGGGAAAAGCCGATGGACTGATAAGAAAACAGTTGGAAGATTTGGGTTATTTATAATAAGCGAGCCTAAAACTGCAATGAACTTCCATCTGCCAAGATGGATTTTAGTTTAAGAATGAATGATTAATAGTAATAATTTTTAATACTGATTATTTGTCAGTTGTGACAATAGGTTTGTGCATGACAATCTCCTGGCTTTTGTCATCCACCTACATAATACTGCGGTTTTGTCATACACTAAAGAAGTTGAGAATCAAATTTGCTCATTGAGAAAGCATTTTATGAAGTTCTGATTATCATGGGAAAGTGATCTGAGGGGTGTAAAAAACAATATACTTTTTGGGAATTGAAGTAGCGCGGAAAATGAAAGTGTAATATATGAAGAGGTTTATCAGGATTGGGCGGGCACAAAAGGAAATTTAGATAAGAGATGACGTATTGAAAAGATTCGGGTTTTCCCGAGTTGTAAATGATTATGTGCATTGAGGTGTCAGGTTGAAAAAAGTCCTGGTCGGATTATCTGTCTGGGTGATTTGGGTATGTATCGCATTGGTTGCAAGATCGGTGTTTCTTTATATTGCATGTTATGTGATGATGGTTGGAGTAATTTTGTTTGGGCTTTTGATGTTGGTGATGAATGTTATTGTCAAGTTGCTTCCGCAGGTCCTGAGGGGAAAGTATCAAAGTAAGAAATGCAGTTTAAATGTAATAATCTATCTTGGTATTCTTGGTTTTTTCTTTAGCAGGGCGATTTTGCAAAGATTTTGGTATCGTCCCAAAGTTTGTGGATGAAATACTATCGGGGAAAAAGCGTTTATCGCGTTAGGGCTAACAGCAGGTAAGAAAACGGCTCCGAGAGGCTCCCTGAGCCGTTCTGCCGTATAGCACCGACACGGCGCTCGGGTCGCACGCCTGCG
>QMNG01000083.1 GCA_003647645.1 candidate division Kazan bacterium
ATTTCTCGATTAACCAAACTAAAATAATAACTTTATTTGTTTTATGTGTTTTTATTATGGGAATAAATGGCAATCTATTTTCTCAAGTTCTTATCTTTGATCAATTGTTAAATTGGCTGGTTTTCTCCAGAGCTCCTTGCTCTGATCCAGTTCTTTGTTTATGCCGGCTAAATACCGAGCAATATTCTTCTTAGCTTCATGGTCAATCTCTGCGTTTAGGGTTATTGTTTCCATTATTGGTGATCCCCCTCCATGTACCCCAGCAATTTGGTACCAAGATGTCATAGGTGAAGCAGCGAGACTTTCGACAAACCGCCATATATGACAGGCTTCCTCATACGAGATGTCCGAATTCCTTTTCATCAATTTCTCCATATCTTTTCTGGTTTCTTCTGAGAGGAATTCTTCTTCAAATGGTAAAGTAACGGATAGGCCCCCAGCTAGCTCGGTCAAAATATTGAACTCATGGTAAATGAATTCTCCCATTAATCTCCTACCGACGTTAGCGTATATAACATTCGGGATGAATGTTCCCGAGGAAGTCTTTTCTCCATATAAGGCAGCTGCTATGCCTGCAGCGAAGGCCAATTCTCCAGTGCCCGCAATTTCTGATAATTTTTCCATAACATGAGAGGAATGGTGAATGTTATTTGCCTCTGCTACTAGTGCTGCAGCTCCACACAATATATCTGAAACGGCCGGTTTGCATCCCGTATAGCTGAACCTGTGGGAGTCGGCAAAGAGGAGGGCGAGCCTTCTCCCAAACTGCCATTCTCCACACATAAACACTCTTTCCTTTGGTATGAATGTATTGTCAAATACAACTACCGATTCCGAAACTCCCATTTCCGTGTAAGGACATCTAAATTTTTTCCTCTTTCTCAACCAAACTGGACGGGTGACTAACCGAATATTCTCCCAGTCTGCCGGTATAGCAAAGGCTACAGCAAAGTCCCTGTCCTTTTCGGTAAGTGCGCGGGTGGGAACGACTAAGAGTTCATCAGCAACAGCAGCCATCGTTATAGAAATTTTTAAGCCGCTAACTATGATCCCCTCACTTTTTTCCTCAACGATATGGACATAGGCCTCTGAATTTTCCTGTTGGTAAGGTCTCTTAATTCGGTCTCCTTTACTATCTGTCTGGCAACAAGCGGCAGCCCAATCCTTCTGTTGGTACTCCTCTAGATAAGCCAAAAACCTTTGATGATATTCTGTGCCTAACTCTTCATCTATTTCTTTAGTTGCGACCGAAAGAGCGACAAGAGCATCCTGGCCCATACATCTTTGAATACAGCCGCCTACTCTAGTTGCAGCGAGGCGGATCATTTTTTGTTTTTGAATAAGATCAAATGGATGTTGCGGAAGGTGGGTAAACCTATTGATCTTATGGCCGGTTATAGAAGATTTCGCAGTAATAATATCTTCCCATTCCTGGTTTTGCGCTAATTCAAATGTTGTTTGCATTACTTTGATATTTCCTGAAAGCCGAGGGTCATCTCTTCCAACTTTATCTCCTCCAATATAGATATTTTTTCTCATTTTCTTTAAATCCGAATAGTATTCTTCTGGAGTTCGCATGACAAAATTCCTTTCTCAACTGTTGCATTTAAGGTAATTGGTTGGTCCTGTGAAAATACCGCCATAAGGGTGGTTAATGTTAATATCAAAAACAATTAGACTATTTTAATTAGCGATACAGTGCTCTTAAAACCAAGACCTCTTGCAACACTTCTTTAGGAATAACATAGCCTTTCCAAGACACACATTAAGGGTAAGAACCAGAGAACATAAAATCTCGGTAGAGGTAAGCAGGATTCAAGTTGAGGTGGAAGTGCGGCAAGCTCATTACAAAAAATTGTCTCAAAAAGGCACTTTAAGATAAATTTAATCCTCAGGTTCTTGGAAAATCCAAAGAGTTGGATCGAAGAGAGATTTTGAGATCGGAGGAAAGTATCCTGGTGATATACCATATTTAGATTATTACCTTTTTTTCCCGACATAAAATAATATTGGGGATATGCTTGGATATCTTTAATAAGGGAAACCTTATCAACCTTCTAAAAAAGTTTTATAGCTTATATGAGTAATGCCCTCCTCTTCGAATGTATCCACTCGCTACTCAAAAGGATTTGCCACTGAAATTAATGAGTTGAACTTTTTTTATCAAATACTGAAAATTTGTCAAGTATTTTTTTTAATTTTTTTGGGGAGAGAAATTGATTTTGAGATATTATAAGACAGGTATTAAAGTGTCCTTTTTGTAGCAAGCCCTAGAAAATAGTATTGTAATTAGCTGTAATGCTTACCATATTTGATTAAGCCCTCAGTTAGGATAAACCTCACAGATTCATCACATTGTAGCTTTTCCTTTATAATTGACACCAGTTATATTTTTAGTACAATTACATATTATATTCAATATATTAAAAAAATTTGAGGAAAAGGCTGATATGGATCAAATAGGTCTTAAACTTCGGTCCTTTCGGAAGGCTAAGGGGTTATCTCTTAAAGAACTCGGGGAACGAGTGGGGTGTTCAATTTCTTATTTGTCTATGGTAGAAAACGGAAAAGTAGACCCTGGCATATCTAGGCTAAAAAAAATTGTCAATGGCCTTGGAATAACCATTATAGACTTATTTAAGGAACGATCGAATGATAGGGTGGTTATTCGCAAAGATGAAAGAATTCATGCGCAATTTCTTCGCTCAAAGACAAGAATAGAAATTTTGGTGCCACAAGGGGTAGAGAAACAGCTGGACGCTCGCTTGGCAGTCATCCATCCTGGTGGCAGCTCTGAGGGAGAATATCAGCATCCAGGGGAAGAATTCGGTTTGATTTTAAAAGGAATCCTTGAGCTCGTTGTTGATGGTGAAACTTATCGCCTAGTGGAGGGAGATAGTTTTTATTTTCGTTCAACTAGACCCCATCGTTTTTCTAATCCTGGCAAAGAGGATACTTTAGTCGTGTGGGTGAACCATCCAGCTAGTTGGTAGTACTGTGGACCCCAAAAATGGGACAATGTGTTAAAGTGAAGACTGGAATTCTGAGAAAAGGGGGCCAAGGTGAAGCCCTGTCTGCCGCCAGGCAGGGCTCCCTCGGCCTCCTCAACCCACAGCCCCAGTAACTCCTTGTTACCCTCAATCAATGAGTTGATCCCCGAACCTTGAGCATTAAAATGACAAGACGAACTGGAAAATATTAGTTCATTGAATTAACTCATTGAGGCCAGTAAATGCAGATGAGGGAAACGATTTGTTTTAGATAGCGGCGACACACGTACATAAAACAAAATCGCCATGTTCCCTAGTCTCAAAGGTAGGGATGATGGCGATTTCACCTGGGTTGAAAAAACAAAGGGATGGGCGGACTAAAATTCAATTGCGAGCTGCCCTGTCACTAGATCCCTCTTATCATCATTTTCGAACTTACCATGCAGATATTCAACACTCAACGACGTATTCTCAAAAAGGCTATAAATAATAGCCAGACCGCATTGTAGCTCA
>QMNG01000084.1 GCA_003647645.1 candidate division Kazan bacterium
CGCCTGCATCAATTGGTTACGCGTATCTTCTCGCTTGGCCTCCATGTAGCGCTGTGCCGCCACGTCGGACCAGTACAAATTCAGCGGAAGGACATCATAGATATCCTTGACATTAATCGGGGAGCCGGCCTGTGCCCCGGCCCTGGCCGCCTGTTGCTTGCGAAGAAGGGTTATCGATTTAGGCTGATATAATTGCTGCCCAAGAAGCGGATCAATCGGGGGAGGGTATATTGGTGCGCTCCAATGCGGCTTCGGCACGGCCTCCGGTACAAGTGGCTGTGGCCCCGGCGTCGCCGGCTGTTGCGTGGAAACACTCGGCAACGGCGGAAGGACACCACCAGACGAAGCGGCGCGTGGCTCATACTTGCGTCTGTACGAGCGCCACTTTTGCCAATAATCGGAAAGGTAATCTTCTATCGCCATCTTCGCGCCCTATTCATAAGCGCCACTTGCCCAAGGAATATCAACGGAAGCCCGAGCACGCCGGCCGCGCGCACAATCGCGCCCCGAGCACGATCCGTGCGCATATCGGGCAGCACTATGGTCGCGCCAGCCGCAAGTAGCGGTTCCAGCGCGCGGTACATACCCACAAAGCTCGTATAGCTACCGGCATACAGCAAGTAGCCACAACTAGGATAACCGCCCAGTACTAGCTTGTCAACCTCGTCCTCAATATTGCCATAAATGTATTGAATATGCCCACGTAGGGATGCGTCGGGCGGTAGCGTCCGCACGTTGGCCAGCTTCCGCAAGTGTATGTCTTCATGCTTAAGCCACTTATCTAGCCTTTTCGCGGATCGCTCGCTTGGCATCACAGCCATGACACGCCCATCTTTCCTTGTTTGCGCAACCTCGCACAACATGCGCGCGTAGATGTAGCGGTTGCCCGGCACAACTATATAATGCGATGATGGTTGCGCCTGCGCGGACAGCACCACAAGCTCGTATTTCTCCCATCTGTACAGCATTAATCAACGCGCATTATGTGGCGCACCACGACGTCCAGATACTCGTGTGACTCCTCGCTGTGTTCTACGTCCGCGCTCGGCTCCCATGTTGATGTGTTTCCGCCTCCGCCGCTGCCTGTGGAAATATCCCCCGCGCTACTCCACTTCGCGTCGCCCGTATCACCATTGTACGTATCCGTGGTGGGCGGGTCATAGTTGGAATTCCAATGTATCACCCAGTCAAAGCCAGTGCCCGTAAATGCCATAGGATCGATTTGCGACCACCCATTATACCCATGCGCGTGCGTCATGTCATGCACATGGGCAAGGGCAGAATACAAGTCGGACCCACTAATGGCGTGCGTGTGGGCGCTGACCGTGTGGTAATGCTGCCAAATATACTTGTCATGCGGCTCATGTGTGTGTGTTTCGGAGCCGCCCTCACTAAGCATATCACGGCCAGACTTGGGGTAGCCTATAAGATATCGGCTTTCTGCGAATTGCTGCCATCCCGCCCGTAAATCGCCCGTTAACGTCGTGTGTATGACAGCGCCAATATGAAGGTCCAGGTGCCCGGCAAGCGCTATGAGATCATACTCTTCTATAACACCATCCTCCGTTACCGCAATGATATCGCCCGTCCGGACATTGGGGTAAAAGCTTCCGCCATACGGTAGCACGCACGTCTTGGTGTCGCCGTAAGGCGTGCCCGTCCAACTCTGAAGCAGCTGCACATACACTGTGGGCGGATCAGCATTCTTGTCATAATCCGACACCGCAACGGCAGGGATCACGTTGGCGCTGGACAGCGGGCCAAGCTCTACGCCCTTCACGTGATCCGCATCATCTACGCGCACGCCGACGACGCACTTACCCGCCACGTTGCCAAGCATGTGCGTTGACGTGTTGCCACCGACCCACGACGGCGCAGGGTTACCGTGCGCCACAATGATGCCGCTTCCGGGATACGAAGGAAGCCCCTTGGCGGGCACGAAGTCATTAGCCTGCCGGTTTCTTATCACCTTTATAAAGGCACCATCGCCGACCAGTTGATCGAGACTGTCCCCGCTGCTGGAAGCTAATGTAGAGTCTATGACCTGCTGAATGGCCCGCGGCAAGATGTTATGAAGGAATCCCGAAAGCGCCCGCAGCGCCTCCCGTGTCTCGGGCGGCATTCCTTCTAAACACCAACTATCGGGACTCCAGCCACCAAGGGCCTTGAGCGCTTCCTGTACAGTCATCGCTCTTTCGCCTTCGTGTGCACGCCTTCCGGTGGACGCCGTACCGGCGCGGTAAACATGAGCATTATCCTACGGACCTTGGGGTGCACCGGATATCTACACTCAAGCCTAACGCGCAGTCCGCGTCCACGTGCTATAGGCGCGAGGGTAGAACCTATCGTTTGTATCCCGTGCCTCCCCGTATTTATGTAGCCCGGCGAAAAGGCGTGTTCCCCCTCTTCATCTGCATACCACCGGACAGTGATGGGCATCTCGCCGGCGGAATCGCCCTCCCCCTGAAGCGGCACAAACGTTACCACCGGCGATGGGGCACTCTTGTTACCCTCAGAATCAACTGCCACGGCCGTCGCAAAATGCTCCACGCCCGCCGCGCCAAATACTTGCACATGCTCGCCGGGAAGGGCGGTGTACGAACCGAAAGTGCCATCGCGTCCCGTGACGTATATAATCGAATGGCTATAATCGTCGTCGGGGTCTGCTGGCTCCGCGACATATAAAGTAGCGTAGCCGACATGCGTCTCCAGTACGCGGACGGTGGGCGCCTCTGGCGGGCTCCCTGCCCCGGACGGTTGCCGATGGACAAAATAATCAGAGACTGCGTATGCCCCCGACGCAAGCGTCACACTCCACCTAATCTCGTATGTTTGCCCGCTAACATACTGCACATCCGTGGTTTGCACATAATAGCGCTCGGCAGACGAATCATATGATGCAGAGAGGGATTCAATGCTCGTGCCGGAAAGCGTGAATGTCTCGGCAGAGATAGACAGTGGCGTCAGCGCAGACCAAGCGCCGTTGCTGTATTGCTGGCAGGCCCGATGATACACAATCATGGCACAATAACCTGCACATCAGATGCCTTTGCCGCGCCATAATCCCCCAGCGCTTGACCGCATTGCCCCTTCACGTCCGTCTTCGCTTGATTCCCCAGGGCGTTGACCGTGCCGATGGTTACCGTGGCCTGGTTATCGTTCAGGTTCACCTTCTCGCCATCAAGCGTGGCCTTCACGTCGTTGTCTTCAAATCGAAGCTTATCGGTCTGCGCCTTGATCTCGGACACCTTGGCGTCCATATTGCTGACGTTGCTTTCAAGGGTGTCAGCGGCGCTTATGTTGTCGTTGATGGCATGGATGTCCACCTTCGGCATCCCGCTAGTTGTACCCGTGGCTACGGACGCGCCCGCCCACTTACCAACGTCCACTTTATCAGAGCTGGGATCGAACGTGCTGCGGCTGGACACGGCTGCATCAAGATTCCCAATATTCGCCTCCACGCTGTCCGCTGCAGCCGCGCTTCCGCTGATCTTC
>QMNG01000085.1 GCA_003647645.1 candidate division Kazan bacterium
ACATTAAAGTATAAATAATCTTCTTTTTATTCGCAGTAAAAACTTAAAGTTTTACATTAAACCATAAGTAATCTTCTTTTTGTTCATAGTAACGTAAAAAGATTTATATCTCAAAATCCTCCATCATTGGTTTTACATCCCTTTTAGGATAGGAATCGTATGAGAAAGATTACAACAATTATGGTTCTCTTTCTATTTTCAATTTCTGCAATACCGTTGTCTATTGAAGATTCAGCTACAACAGCTACAACACCTCTACTTATAAAGGAATCAGAATGGACTTTAACCTCAAAAAGCCTTCCTATTGCCATTAATGGTAATGGAGAGCTAGCTTCTCTCGCTAGTGCAGGAGATGGATCCCCAGGAAACCCTTATATTATTGAAAATTATGTCATTAATGCCAGTGGCATAGGAACTCATGGAATCCTGATTAACAACACCAACGCCTATTTTATCCTAAGAAACTGCACCGTTACTAATGTATTCGGCGCCTATTCGGGAATTTACCTCGAGAATGTAACGAATGCACAAATCACCAATAATACCGCCTCTTTTAATGGTGAACATGGCTTTTATTTATATAAATGTAAAAACAACATGCTGGCTGGTAACACCGCCACTTTTAATACTCGGTCAGGCATCTATCTTTTCTACCACTGCGATTCGAACAATTTAACTGGAAACACCGCCAATAACAATACTTGGTCAGGCATCGAGGTTTATTGGCGCTGCGAATCGAACAATTTAACTGGAAACACCGCCAATAACAATACCCTGTCCGGCATCTATCTTCATCAATTTTGCGATTCGAACAATTTAACTGGAAACACCGCCAATAATAATGGGGACCATGGCATTTATCTTGATTCCTCCTGCGATTCGAACACCTTGACCGGTAATACCGCCACTTCTAATGGGGACTATGGCATTTTTTTAGAGGGGACTTCTCGGTGGAACACCTTAATCAATAACACCGCCACTTTTAATACTCGGTCTGGCATTTATATTTACTTCTACTGCGATTCGAACAATTTAACTGGAAACACCGCCAGTTCCAATGGAGAACATGGTATTTATCTTAATTCCAACTGCGATTCGAACACGCTGACCGGTAACACCGCCACTTCCAATAATCAGTCGGGCATCTATCTTCGCGATAACTGCGATTCGAACAATTTAACTGGAAACACCGCCAGTTCCAATGGGGACCATGGCATTCATCTTTATTGGTACAGCGATTCGATCACGCTGACCGGTAACACCGCCACTTTTAATACTCGGTCAGGCATCTATCTTTACGCCTACTGCGATTCGAATGCGCTGACTGGTAATACTGCCAATAATAATGGAGACCATGGCATTTATTTATATAGAAGTGATAACAACATGCTGACCGGTAACACTGCCACTTCTAATGGAGCCCATGGCACTTATCTTGATTTCAACTGCGATTCGAACACGCTGACCGGTAATACCGCCACTTCTAATGGGGAGCATGGCATTTATTTTTGCGATAACTGCCGGTGGAACACCTTGATTAATAACACCGCCACTTCTAATACCTTGTCAGGCATTTATTTAGATCAAAAGTGCGATTCAAATGTACTAAGCAATAATATAGCCAATTATAACAATGGTAATGGATTTCATTTAACCGACAAATGCTACAACAACACATTAATCAAGAATACTATTTTTTCTAATGTGAATTATGGAATTTATCTAAATGATAGTTGTTATAGAAACCAATTACTGAATAACAATGCCTCTTCTAATGGCAAAGATGGAATTCATATTGCATCTTCATGCAACACTAGTGATTTTAAGAATAATGTAATATTATCTAACCAGCGGTTTGGAATTTATGTCGAAGGGCATTTTAATTACTTTTATCACAATATTATTTGCAAGAATAACGATGGAAGAGTAAATAATCAGACCTTGGATAATGGAATCAGCAACACATGGATCGGGAATATTTTTGATGAGGGCATTGATTCAGATGGGGATGGGCTCCTGAATGACGATGAGCTTTCCTTAGGCACTAATCTGTTCCTTATAGATACCGATAGCGATAATCTCAACGATGGATTCGAGATCAATTACGGCACCAATCCGCTCAACGCCGATACTGACGCGGATGGCTTGGGCGACTACGAGGAGGTCGAAGTGCAGACCACCAACGCCACCAACGCCGATACCGACGCGGATGGCTTGTCGGATGGCGATGAGGTGAATGTATACCTGACCGATCCACTTGTCCCTGATACTGATGCGGATGGCTTGGGCGACGCGCAAGAACTGGGGAATAACACTAACCCGCTGATCGCAGATACCGATAGCGACAACCTCAATGACGGGTTCGAAATCAATTACGGCACCGATCCGCTCAATGCGGATACCGATGCGGATGGATTGTCCGACTATGATGAAGTCTTTCTATATTTTACCAATGCTATCAACACGGATACCGATGCAGATGGATTAACGGACGGGATGGAGGTGGCAGTTTATCGAACTAATCCCAATTCCAATGATACAGATGCCGATGGTGCTCTCGATGCTAATGAAATTCTGCTGGGTACCAATCCTCTCATCATGGATACGGATGGCGATGGGTACTTTGATGGGTATGAGATTACCATGGGCACTAATCCCTTAGATCTGAATGATTATCCGGGGAAAACTTCTCCAGCGATACTTGATATGACTGCATTACTTCTCATTATTCTTATTGCGCTGATGGGTGTATTAATTGTTGCCGTGCTACGTACCAGGAAAACCACTCCTTCACCAGGAACTCCGCCGAAAAAGTTGCTTTCAAAAGATCAACCCCTTGACATTTTACGCCGCCGTCTGGCGCAAGGTGAAATCACCGAGGAAGATTATCTGACGCGAAAGAAATTAATAACCGAATAATTAAATTTACTCCCTCTTTTTTTTAATTATTAGACAGAGACTCAAAATTAGAAGAATGAAAGAATTGAATAGTATCTCCTATCAAAGAATAGTGTTTATGAGTTAAATATATTTCCTCAATTCTTTTTTCATTTCTTCTCTTACGTTCTCACAGTCAATAAGAGGTAGTGGTGATGATTTAGGCGATTCGGCTTTTTGACAAATACATTTTCCCGTTCCTTTACAAAAATGACATATCTCAAAATTATAGCGCGGGTTTCTCATAATTATGGCGGTGGGAATTGGATTTATATCTCTTTTAAGCATTCCAATACCATTACAGACGCAACAAATACCTCTGTCTTTGCACCATTTACATTTAAAATTACCTTTATTTTTTCTACTTTCCAAGATTAATGTGCCCTTATCTTGTTCAATTCTTATCTCTTTTTTCACTTTTTAACTCACTTTCTTGCACAGCTAATTGCGAAAAAAATCACCTAAAGCGCTTTGAGAATACTTAATAAAAAAGAAGAACGTTTTTTGTCACGAGTTAATAAAAAAAGAAGAAAGTTATTCACTGGGCATACCAC
>QMNG01000086.1 GCA_003647645.1 candidate division Kazan bacterium
CACACTTTTTTATTTGCCTTGTAGGTTTGGTAAATTAGCCAAATCAAGTTTTAAATTGAGCCTATTTAAGGTTTTTTCTTCGGGTATACCCTCCATGTTCCAGCCTCGAAGTGCGTAGTATTCTTTAAGCGCCTCCTCAAATTCCTCTTTTGAAACTTTAGCTCCATTGGTTGGTCCTCCTAATAACGGTTGTTCGAAGAATTTGTCTGGCAACATGTCATCCTTCCTTGAGAATCCTTCTCTGACGTTAAACAGCCTCCCTAAGTTCCATATACGCTCGCCTATTAACTTCAGTTCATTAGGCTTAACGGTTCTGCCCCAGACGGGCGTAAGTAACGCTGCCATCTCCTCATAATTTATTAGCCAGCAGTCGCAGATTATTAGTGACCATTTAACGCTATTTAGGTCTTCTAGGTCTTTAACGATGGCTGGTTTACCTTTGAAAGTTTTTGGCTCAAGTTTGCCGAATGCGTCTTGTGAAACTGCCCATGCACGAAGATGGCATGCCCCTCTGTCGGAAGTCGAATATGCCAGAGCCATACCCCATGTCCCTCTAGGGTCATATGCAGGGATTTCTAAGCCCTTGACGTCAATTGCGTATTTCCTAGAACTTAGTCGGAGCTTTTTGATTGCGGCCCTTACACCGTCGGAGAAAATTTTCCCAACCCCTTCATTTCTCCCAATTTTATCTGTTAACTTCAGTAAGGCTTCTTTGTTGCCAAAGTTTGCTTCTATTCCATCTAAATCTTCTTTTCTAAGAATGCCTTCTTCATATAGCTGCATTATGAATGCTATCGTATTTGCTGTTGATATTGTATCTATCCCAAGGTCTCCGCATAAGTAGTTGAAGTCAACAACAGCCTCAAAATCTCCAATTCCGCAATTTGAGCCTGCTGTAGCCAAAGTTTCATATTCAGGAGCCTTAACCACTCTGTCTCTAACCTTCACTAGCTTTTTGCAAGCGAGCGGACATGCATAACATGCACGCACTCCAGCTAAATGCGCCTTTACAACGTCGGTATTTATTTTATCATGGTTCTCAAAAACTCCGCTTCTAAAGTATCTTGTAGTTAAAACTCCAGCGGCATTCGATATATCAACTATCACGGGTGTTCCGTCGGTCTTAGCCCAAATGTTAGCTTCTGACAGCACGCTTTTTTCGGTTAATTCCTTAGCTACCCTCCTGAATTCCTCTTCATCAGCTAAGGTAACACGCCCATGTCCTTTAACAGCTATAGCTTTGAGTTTTTTAGATCCCATAACCGCCCCTGCTCCACCCCTTCCAGCATTGTAAATGATGTCGACGTTTATTGACGCAATTTTTACAAGTTTTTCCCCTGCTGGTCCAATGGCTAAAACGCTTGATCGGCGATCCGCCTTCTCTTTTTTAATTGCGTTAATGGTGTCATAAGCTCCCATCCCCCACAAATGACTTGCACTCTTTACTTCAACTTTTCCATCTTCAACATCGATATATACTGGTTTTTCTGATCTACCTTCAACTATTAGAGCATCAAAGCCTGCAAACTTCAACTGAGCCCCGAAAGTCCCACCGAAATATGAATCTAAAATGGTTCCAGTGTGTGGGGATTTAGTGATAACCACATATTTGCCAGTTGCTGGGGCCACGGTGCCAGATAATGGCCCAGTCATAAAGATTAATTTATTTTTAGGGCCTAGAGGATCTGTATGAGGCTCCAGTTCCTCATATAAGTATCTGAAACCTAAACCTTTCCCTCCAATATATTCTGGAACCCATTTCCAACGCAAATCTTCATATTTTACTTGAAAGTTGGATAAGTTCACTCTTGCAATCTTCCCGCAATATCCTCCAATCTTCATAACCTTTTACTCCCACAGCAATTTACAGTGTGAGTCTCTACTAAAAAAATTTACTATAATTTTTTAAAGAAAATCTTTAAAATTTAAGTAAAACTTAAACTACTAGTGCGGCTGAGGTTATTCAGCCATAGTTGGCTGTGCGATGGCTTTTTTCACATTTTTATAACCCGCCCTTCTACACAAGGGTTAAACTCCTAAACGTAATAGCCATCCTGAAAACAATAAAGGATTAGAATCGTGCATATACGCCCTCATGACCAAATTTTAAAATTTAGTGTGCTACGCGTGAATTTAGTAGTATATTTTGCCAGCTGCTAGTATCTCAACTAAATTATGGCAAAACTTTGCATCAATTATTTTTCCATTTTTAATGGTGGCTCTAAACTCTGCTATATTTGGTCCACCAAGGGTAGGTTTTCCTCCGCATTCGATTAGGATCTTTACTGAGCCTTCTTTTACCTTTATTTCGCCACGTTCTACCATGGCTATTCCAATCACCGTTGTGCCTGTACCGCATGAGGGTTCGATGTGCCCTATAGGTATGTCCCATGGAAAAACGGCTCGTGCATCACCACAATGTTCAGGGTGTAAATCATACAAGCAAAGACCAAAGTCGGAAGACATTTTTGTTAATATTTGCATCGCTGATTCATTCATTTCTTCAAAATCAACATCATGATATACCTTCTTGACATCGTCTCCATTTACAACCAAATAGTTTCCTACTTTCATTGCCTCTACTCCTAGCACCTTTACCGGTTGCACACCTAATTTGTAACAATAATCAACGTATGCCTTCATATAAGTCCACACTCTTTTAACCTTGCCAGCTACGTTCTCTATTTCCAACGGAATAAATCCCACATCGGTTTCAAGCACAATCTTTGTAGTTGGCTCCTTTAATTTTAAACCGAAATGCTCCGAAAAATCAGTTTCGAATAATGCATAACCCAGTACTTGAGTTAACCCACCACACATAGGAATAAACATGGGCTCTCCTATCTCAGCAATTTTCACTTTTAGATCGCCACCTTTTTCGGGTTTGTAGAAGAAACCTGCCTCGTCACCTCTGATATGTGGTGGGTTAAACAGCTTTTGTGCCAACTTGATTTCTTCTCCCTTTGGTACTTGATCACCGTACAATAATATTATCTCATTGCCACCCATGTGCCCTTTTACGAAATTTATTGTTTTTATTGTCATGTTTACACTTCCGTTTGATGTGCTGCCATGACTTGTAATTTTTTGTTTCTATTATATTTTACTACTCTTAAAACGTGTTGATTTCAAGGTTTTTAATTCAGAATAACGCACTAAATCTTTCTAAATCTTTAAAATGTAGAGAAAAAAGAGAATTATTGTCTCATTCCTAAGTGCACACATAAGCGCCCTCTCAGAACCCACATAGAGAAGTTTCCCTACCCTTCAGCAACTTACGCCGCCTCTGCAGATATAAGAAGAGGGGTACTGCAAGAAAAACAGGGGAATATGTGAGCCTAGAAATGCCTCTGAAATCCAAAAGAAGAATAAAAACCATTTTACACCAAATTAATGACCATTTATGCGCCGAAGACGATGAC
>QMNG01000087.1 GCA_003647645.1 candidate division Kazan bacterium
AAACTCTTAACCTTAAATATATTTCTAAGTGCCTATGTTTTCTTAAAGTTTTGTTTGACTGCATTTAATGTTTTACCAACCGCAGATGCCATATTTTATCAACATTTCATTTTATACTTGCCCAATTCACTACTAACGAGAAACTACATTTTACATGTAAACCAACATAATATTTAAATTCATATAAGAAGAACTTATTAACAGTAGTGTGAGAAATTATTTAATGTTAAGGGGGATAGGGTTGAAAAAGAAGTTAATATCACTTATAGTGATTTCTGTGATGCTTTGCCTAGTTTTTACAGTAGTGACTTCCGTATCTGTAGCTTATTCGATGAAATCAAGTGACAAAAGTTGCGCTGAGCATGGTTTGTATCGTGGACTTCTTAAAGGCGCTTATAGGGTTGAGAAGAATGGTTGGATTTTCGTTCACCTCGAAGGGTCGCCGTTTCAAATAGGTTTTCAACACGGATATTTGCTTGCAGACAATTTGAACACTTCTTGGAGCGCGGCAATTCATGTTTATTGGAGTGAGGAAGAATTTGGCGATTGGTGGTATGTTGCAAGGGACATTGCTAGGATATATGTGTGGCCCAAAATTCCCGGCGAGTATAGAGCTGAGATAGAAGGCATAGTTGCTGGTTTAAGGGCTGCTGGTTATTACAACTGGGATAAATGGGATATTGTTGCTTTTAATGCATGGGCTGATATTGATGCATATTGGGACGCTTATTTCGAGAGAGTTCGCCCTCATAGTGGAAATATTCCGTTGCCTCGCATGTTCCATCGTGAGAAGGGTTGCAGTGCTTTTATAGCTACTGGTAGTGCTACTAAAAACGGTGAAATTGTTATGGCTCACAATACTTGGGCTGGTTACGCTGGAGATTCATATTGGAACGTGATTTTCCATATAAAGCCTAAGAAAGGATATGAAATATTATATCAGAGTACTGGTGGCTGCATTTGGAGTGGACAAGACTGGTATATTAACAGTGCTGGTTTAATGGTTTGCGAAACAACGTTGCCAGGAATGCATGTATATAACATCGATGGCATTCCTATTTTTGTTAGAATCCGGTATGCAATGCAATACACCGATAACATAGATGACTTCGTAGAAGTAATGACTTACAACGGTAATGGCGCCTATGCCAATGAGTGGCTGATAGGAGATGCTAAAACAGGTGAAATTTGCTCTCTACAGTTAGGTTGCTATCACTGGGACGTCTATCGTACCTTTGACGGATTTATCGGTTCATGTAACTATCCGAAAGGTGAAGGTGTCCGTCAAGAAACAGTTTACGATTGGACTGATCCAACCACAAGTGGTTATTGTAGATATCAGAGATGGTTACAACTCAGTGAAATGTATTATGGCCAAATAGATGTTGAGTTAGCCAAAGTGATGATAGCCGATCACTACGACGTTCTCACGGGCGAGTACAAGCCTAGCCGTAGAACCATTTGTGGTCATGGGGAAGATTCGCCACCCTCCTATTATCCTTCGGGTGCTTATGATGGTAAGGTTACATCTAGTTCTCTTGTTCTTGAAAATATGGGTATGTGGGGTCGATGGGGTCATCCATGTGGTACACCGTTCTATGCTGATGAATTTTTAGAGGAACATCCAGAATATAGTTGGCAGCTTCCATATCTACGTGATTTACCCAGCTATGATTGGACGTTCTTCAATAAAGAGGGACCTATGGACCCAGAGGGACATATGAACTCAATGAGTTCCACAGCTATTATTAACGCGGAAATAATAGCTATTGACTCTACTATTGGCGTCAAGGAATAATAACCATTCTACTACCTTTTTATTTTATCAGAGAGTAAGATTATGATAATCTTGTTTTAAGAGATTATTAGTGATTTATTCTTTCTCTTTATTGAAACGTAACGAACTCTATCTTTAGACATCGGTTCTTGGTATAGGAATTATGTAGCGCGCGACCTTTTATGGTTAGTTTTAAAATATTTAGTTATGCGATTAGATTTTAATGTTCGGTTTACCTACTGAGCATTTATTTTATTGAATTGGAGTGAAGTGCTTATTAAGATTATTGAATGTACCCAAAAAAGTGTATTTGTATATTTTAATAATGAGTTATATACTTTGTTTGTAAGGTGAGTTGTTGGAATGATGATAAAGATTTCGAGTCTTAGTGTCAAGGAGTGGGAAAGTATTTTAAGTTTAGTACTTGGAAGACTGGGATATGTTTTTGTTTCAAGGGTTGAGAATGAAAATAAATTGTTTTTTAACCGTGAATCATGACTGTAGAAACCGTCAATTGAAAATACACTTTCAAAAGTTGTGTGATATTAAGCTTGGAACGGTTTTATTGCCTAAAGTTGAGGTTACGATAGATGGTTTATCGAAAGAAGAAGAAAAATTATTTAATGAAATATTTATGAGATCTAGGGGTGGGGGCTGAAATTTTAAAGTTTTATTATGTATTGTGTTTGTTAGGATTTTAGGTTACGGGTGTTAGGTAGAATTTTGGGTGGGATTTTGTGAAGTCGATGTTGGCGTTGTAGATTACTGTTGGTGGTGTTATGCCGTAGAAGAATATCCTTCCCTTTTTGCTGAATAGTTTAAGGGTGTAGTCGGCCATTTCTTTTAGTCTTACATTTATTTTTGTGCTTGGGAATGTGGTTCCCATGCATAAACCTTTTTCGACTCTCGTTTTCGATATAATTTCTAGTGCTATTTTTTCAGCGTTTTCAGGTCCAAAATCTGCTTCTATTTTATCAAAGGAAAAAAATAATAAAATGCTATCCTTCTCCTCTCTTTTGAACTCTTCTATTACCCTGTTTACTGTTTCTAAGAAATGTTTTGCATCGCTGTCTGTGTAGATGATCCATGGTTCATGTTGATTATTTTGTGGTTTTTCGCTTATGGTGATGATTTTGCAGTTTTTACTTACTTTTTCTCTGCCTACCATGACGGTATAGAGATCGAAGTAGTAAATTGGGCTGAGTCCTTTACATGGGACTATGATCACGCCTCTGTCTTGCATTAAGAAGTTTTCTACGGTGGTTGATGGCTGGTGAAATATGGGTGGGACTCCACTATCGATTTCAAAAAGCACAAAACTTCCTTTTCTATATCCCCCTACGACTTCATCTAGATATTTTGAACCCGTGCTGAATAAGCCTTTCTCATGGAATTCTGTTCCTTTTCCATCTTTTATAGGGGGATGCTGTTCATGGGTAATTGTGGTTAATTCTATTGGCCTGAATTCTTCGAAGTATTTGAATTTCCCTTCGTGTAATGTGAAGTAGTAGGTTAGGTTTTCTATTTCGATGCCTCGAAGCTTCTCTATGACCAGTTCTCTAAACAGCCTGTCGTCGATAGCT
>QMNG01000088.1 GCA_003647645.1 candidate division Kazan bacterium
CAAGGAGTGCGGGGACTAGTTTGCCGTTTTGCTTTTGTTTACTTGCTGAGCAAAGTGAATTCCGCCTTGAGTACATCGCGCGAGTTGCCCCCTACGAAGACCTCGAATTTACCCGGTTCAGTCACCTTTGTCATGGTCTGATTGTAGAAAGCCAGATCCTCTGCGGTCAGAGCAAATGTGACCTTACGCGATTCGCCGGGCTTGAGGTCTATCTTCGAAAAGCCCTTGAGTTCCTTGACCGGGCGTGTGACGCTGGCCTTCAGGTCGCGAATATACAACTGAACCACCTCAGCACCCTGACGCGACCCGGTATTTGTCACGGTGGTGCTGACATTCGCAATTTCATCATACGCCACCTTTGCCCGGTTCAACCGGATTGGGCTGTAGGAAAATTGCGTGTAGCTCAAACCGAAGCCAAAGGGATATAGCGGTTCGACGGGGATATCCGCGTAAGTTGACCGATATGCCTGGCCCTTGACGCCGGGACGGCCGGTCATCTTGTGATTGTAAAAAATCGGAACCTGTCCCAGGGCGTAGGGGAAGGTCACGGGCAGCTTGCCGGAGGGATTGACCTTGCCAAACAGCACATCGGCAATAGCCGGACCGGTCTGCGTACCCAGAAGCCAGGTTTCCAGGATGGCGGGGATGTTCTGGCTGGGCCAGACCAGCGTCAGGGGCCGACCGTTCATCAGGACCAGGACCACAGGTTTGCCGGTCGCCTGCAACTTCTGCAGGAGTTCGAGTTGTCGACCGGGCAGACCGATGTCACCACGACAATGGGCCTCTCCCGACATATTCTTGGATTCACCCAGGGCCGCAATAATCACGTCGGCTTTGCAAGCCACGCGCACGGCCTCGGCCATGTCTTGCGTGCCTTCTCCGTCAATGTCACAACCACGGGCAAACAACACCTCTGTGTTCGACGACACGGCGTCCATAATACCCCGGCGCAGCGTGATGATGTCCTTGTCCTCGCCCTTGGCCGACCAGGACCCCAGGGGGTCTGTCTGGTTGTCCGCCAGAGGGCCGATCAGGGCAATACGTTTTAGATCCCTGTCCAGGGGCAGGGTCCCGTTCTCATTCTTGAGCAGCACAATCGATTTTCGTGCCACATCCCTGGCAATCGCCTGGTGTTTGTCATTTAGTAGCAGTTCTCTTTCACGCTCGGGACTACAGTATTGATAGGGATCTTTGAACAGGCCTACACGTTTCTTGACGCTCAGGATGCGTGTCACAGCCTCGTCGATCTGCGCCGGAGGAACCTTCCCCTGCCTTACCAGATCGGCCATGTGTGCGATATAGGCGGCGCTCATCATGTCCATGTCACACCCTGCGTGCATGGCCAGCTCGGCGGCATGGCGCCCGTCCTCGGCAAAACCATGCACGATCATCTCCTTGATGGAATCCCAGTCGGACACCACAAAGCCGTCAAAGCCCCACCGTTTCTTGAGCACCTCACGCACCAGATACCGATTGCCTGTACAGGGGATGCCGTTGAGTTCGTTAAACGCATTCATAAATGTGCCCGCGCCGGCCTCGGCCGCAGCCTTGAACGGCGGAAGATAGATTTCATGCAGGGTGCGTCTGGATATATCCACTGTGGAATAATCCCGCCCCGCCTGGGCCGCGCCATAGGCGGCGAAGTGCTTGGCACAGGCCAGGATCGTATCCGACCGCCCCAGGTCGTTGCCCTGGAATCCCCGCACGCGCGCACGCGCCACTTCCGCGCCCAGGTAAGGGTCTTCGCCTGCGCCCTCCATGATCCGTCCCCATCTGGGGTCGCGTGCAATATCCACCATGGGGGCAAAGGTCCAGTTCACGCCCGCGGCCGAGGCTTCGATTGCGGCGATACGCGCACTTTGTTCGATGGCTGACAGATCCCAGCTCGCCGCCTCGCCCAGGGGAATCGGAAAGATGGTCCGGTATCCATGGATCACATCAAGGCCGAACAGCAACGGGATACCCAAACGACTCTCTTCAACTGCAATGGTTTGCAGTTCTCGAGTCTTTTCCGCACCCGTGGCATTCAGAAGAGAGCCTATACGCCCCTTGCGAATTTCCTCTTCAGGTTTGATCGGCTCGCCCGCAGGCCCGGTGAGATCCATACCGTAGGAATACTGTGTAAGCTGCCCGATCTTTTCCTCAAGAGTCATACGTTGCAACAACAAACGGATCTGACGATCCTGTGTCTGTGCCGCAAAAACCGATACGGACAGAATAGAGACCATCATAATCGCAGATAAGAATATACGGATAGGTTTCATAGAAGCTCCTTTTGTAGGTTAGTTCGGCGCCATGCCTGGTACGCCCTCGTTTCTATTGCGTATCATCCCAGCCCCATTATGGCCCCCATGTTAATCTATGCATCATCTTTCACTGCTTTCTTCAGAATAGATTTTATTAGTGGATTATAACGAAATAACCGAGAAAAGGTAGGGTGCGATCTATAGCACCAAAAAAGAAGCTGGCAGCCACTGAGCGAACGTAGTGAGCGCAGTAGATGGTGTCCGGCAGAACAACGCCAGACATGTCATTGCGAAGGAGCGCAGCGACTACGGCAATCTCAACACTCGCGGCGGAAGAACGGCCTATTTTCTTAAGAACCCATCCGGCTTCGCTCAGGGTTTAATAGGGATGATCACCTATTTCTGGCAATGACAAAACGCAGAAAAGCCTACAGTGTGCTCCGCACACCATTATTCCATAATAATTTAGACACCGAATGACACTGATTAACACTGCCGCAAAATGTACCGTACACCTTTAATTAGTATGCTTAAACCATCTGCTTAGCAGATGGTCCCAGCTATGCTATGCGGGTTTGTGAGAGCCTAAAATTGCTCTTTGAATAGTACCTCCTTAGGATATCAGAGGGTGACCCTGGTATTCGTAAAGAGGTACGAAAATGAATCGATTTAAGAAGTTAGCACATGCGACTTATGAGTGCAAGTATCATATTGTTTGGTGTCCGAAGTACCGATTCAGGATACTCAAGGGCGATGTTGGGCGATCAGTTGGCGATTTTATTCGGCAACTATGTTCATGGAGGAACCTTGAGATATTAGCGGGCAAGGTAATGTATGATCACGTTCATATCGTCCTGACAATTCCGCCGAAGTACTCGGTATCAGAAGTCGTGGGTTTTGTCAAAGGCAAGAGTGCGATCAAGATGTTTGATATGTATGGCCATCTCAAGCAACGATATTGGGGTCGTCATTTTTGGGCAAAAGGCTATTGTGTAAGTACTGTTGGGCTCGATGAAGAACAAATCACGCGGTATGTTCAGAATCAGCTGGAACAAGACAGGAAAATGGAAGAACGTAAACTTTGG
>QMNG01000089.1 GCA_003647645.1 candidate division Kazan bacterium
GTTCGAGTCAGCCATCGCCGCACTGAATGACACTTGGCGCAAAGAAATCGATCGATCGGAAGACGAACTGTCTTCGAAGCGGAGGATGTTGCAGCAGCCTGACTACCACGACGAACTTGTGAATGCCTTGCGCTCCCACGACCTGCCAATCGAAGGGGATTCTCCCAACTACAAGATTGGGCCGTTCGAGTTGCGCGTGGATACTGATACCCCACTAATCAGCTTCAAGTATGGTCGAAGAGCGGAACGAATACGCTTCTTCGAACCGGGTCGTGTCGGCATAAAGATAAGCGCCATTTATAAACGTATTGTTAACCGTCATTTCAATGCTGATTCATTCGCAAGAGACTTGCGAACTGCCTACGAGGTGGTCAACCGGTTGAATTCTCACGAGAGAAGTGTCAATTGGGGGAGGCCAGTTCTGTTGAAAGAAGTATACAAAGTGCTTACTCTCCGGAGTGGCTGTAGAAGAGACTATACGGAGGTTTATTTCATATATGACCTGAGTAAATTCAGAACCAGTGCTATGCGATTTGCGGATTATCGATTCGAACTGGGAACATCGCGAGACGTTAGAAGAACATACCTATTAGTGGACCCCGAGACTCATAGAGAGATCCGAGTAAGCAGTCTTACCATTCATAGGGAGGTTTAAATGAAGATCACAAAGACCGACATAGCGAGTCTGCGTCAGGGTCAGCCTCCCGAAGACCCCGAACTGTTGAAGGCGATGACCTGTGGCACAGAATTATGGCTAGACTTCTTGATTGAGTACTACCTTGATAACTTTATTAAGAATGGAGGGAGCAAAGTCAAGTTCATCGTAGGATCTGAGGGTTGCGGCAAGACACATATCTTGAAGTTCATTCGGAATGAGGCTGTCCAGCGCGGCTATCAGTGCATCCATATAAGTTTGTTTGATTTGGAAAAACGAGTCGCCGATATAGTTCAACTCTACCGAGCCTTCGCCGCTAATGTCGATCATCAGGAACTTCAGAACGGTCTATGCAGACGGGTCGGGCAAGAATTGGGTTACAGTGAAGATGTGTATAGCGGCACTGAGCCGATTCTTCCAATTCTGGTAGAACAAGAAGGATTAAGTAGAATGGAGGCGCGCAGAGAGATAAGAAGGATTGTAGCAATGTTGTTAAGGAACAGTGATCTGAGCCCTTCATTCTCTGTCTTTGCCGCCACTCTACTTGCAGAACACCTGATAGGAGAAGAGAGGGGATTGCTTGAGATATGTTGGAAATGGTTTAGGGGGGAGAAGTTGGATCGTATGGAGAAGAGGCGTTCTAAACTCTACGATCGTCTCACCCGTGCCAATGCGCGAGTCTGGCTCTATTCACTCATCCGGTTGGTTCGTCTGTCGGGCAGTTCTGGATTGGTGTTGCTACTTGACAATCTTGAAGCTATGACACAACGCGATCCAGAAACCCATCGATATCGTTACACACCAAACGCAATCAAAGATACGTGCGAACTATTCCGGCAATTGATCGATGCCGCCGACCTGTTGGAATACTTTATCGCTATGATGGCCGGACGCACTGAAATATTGTCAGATGAACGCCGCGGACTGAAGAGTTATGAAGCCCTGTGGATGAGACTCCAGACTGGGATTATTTCAAGTGAGCGCTTCAACCCGTTTACCGATATTGTCCATTGCGACCAGATGATAGAAGAGAAGGGCGGAGAGGATGAACTCGCGAAGGAAATTGATTCGAAACTTAGGAAGATACTCTATGATAATGGTTACATATTTCACTACAGCGACACTCCGCCCCTCTCGACGCACAGTCAACTTCGTAAACGGATAGCGGAAGTCGCTCAGATGGCCCGAACAAACGGAGGGGAAAATGCCTGACTACACATCCGAAAGACTGGCGGCACTTCGCATTGTTGAAGCACTGCGGTCAGGAGTTCCAACGCGCGCTACTACCCACGAACTTCCCGACCTCAGACCCGAATTGACCAAAGTGTTTCGCCAAGACCTGGAATCCTTCGCTGAAGGTCATCTACCTTCGGGAAGGTTGGTGTGGGGCAAGTATGGTCAGGGCAAGTCCCACTTCCTGACTACACTGGAGCACATCGCTTTGGATATGAATTTCGCCGTCTCGTATATTACGCTGAGCCGAGAAGTTTCCTGTCACAACCTGTTTCACTTCTACAGACGTGTAGCTCCCATAGTGCGGACCAAGAACTCCCAACTTCCTGGAATCTATAAGGAGTTGTCGCGAAAAAAAGCTGCTGAACTGACTGCGACCCCGATTCAAGAACAAGAGCGCTACCCGCATCGATTGCCGGCGATAGTAGTTGAGTCTATGCTCAGGGCTGGCGGCAGCGACTATTTCGATGACCTGTACAATAATCTTGTCGGCGAACGGCTATCGATAAGTGACATCCGACGAATCGCCACTGAAGCAGGAATTCGTGACTTGATGCGAGATCTACCGCCTTTCAGGCAGAGTAACATTGACGCATACTTCGGAGTGTTTGCAGATGTGATAAGGTTCTGCGGTTTCAATGGGTGGGTAATCCTGATTGATGAAGTTGAGTTGATAGCGCGATTAGGTAGAATTAGCCGGCTCAAGGCGTATTTGAACCTCAATTGGCTCCTAAACTACAATGGAGGGTTATCATATCCTATCTATTCAGTCGGAGTCGCGGCAACTTCTTTGCAGGAGATTTGGGCAACCGCTTTTAGACGGCGTGAACCCGACCGCGAATCGATGCCTGAACTGGCTGAAGAGAGACACGGAACAGACGCAAGACGTAGAATTGAGGAATTCTTCACTGAATCCTTGAGCGATAGATGCCCAACTATTACTGGTGTTGGTCGAGATGACCTTGATGAACTATTGAGCAGGATTGTCGAATTGCACGGTGTTGCCTACAACTGGCACCCGCCGACCTTTGACAATGTTAAACCGTCTTTGCAGCAACTCAGTGTAGACGACCCGGTTAGGACCTACATCCGGGGCACACTTGAAGTGCTGGACGGTATGAAAGTATACGGAGAAGCACCAGAGGTTAAGCCCGAGGAGCTTACGGAAGGTAATATCGCGGAGGAGTTAGAGTACTTTCGAGAAACCGAATAGTGTGATATGTTCTAAAACCTTGTGTCGCCAAGCCGGTGTAATTTTATCTTTGTGGATATGCACTTGACTAAGGTTCATACTATATATTGTGGTTTTGAGGTTTTCTGCCTCTAATGTTCTTTGTCATCTGTTTGTAGGTCACCGGATCAACCTTTACCGCATTCTGGAGAA
>QMNG01000090.1 GCA_003647645.1 candidate division Kazan bacterium
ATCTCATTGAGCACGATCGTCATCTTATTTGCGGATAGCAGATACAGTAGGAGTGCTTCCTTCGTGTAAAGATGGCTCCTGATCTGGTCCCGGATACTGCGTAAAGTTAGTACAGTCGAATTTGTGAATTTGAGCACCTCCTCATCCATGTTCCTCACCTTATCCCGGGACGGCGCCTCCCGCCCTTCAAGGGCGTACCACAGGTCTTCCTTCTCAAGTCCAACAAGCTCCAATAGCCACTCCGGAGGAGTCTTCCAGAGATTCCTTCTGGCCCAGTTCCATAATCCCGTGCCGATTGGGTTGCATACGCCCATCTTCACGAAAGTCCCTATAAGTCTTACCACATCCGGCTCCAGGCCTAGCCTTTCGGCTATCTCCTCAACCTCCGCCGATGTCCCCAGCGCAAGGACTATCGCGCAGTTCACTACGGCCTGCATCCAGGCCCATTCAGATAGCCCGTCACCGGACACCCTCTCTGCTATGTCATCGAGGTCAAAGCTGCGTGCACCTTGCTTCCTCTGGGCGACGTAATAGATTATCTCAATTGCTTTCTGTTTTTCCCCGGGGAGGTTTGTGAACATCGCGAATTGCTCCAAATCCTTGGCATCAGGCTCCCGGGATCGGCCTGAGCTGGCGCTGGCTGGCTCAGGCTCCAAGTCCGTATCCTCTTGGGCCTCCAATGACTCCTCATAACCGACATCCTCAGCATCAGGGGTTGGCTCCTCCAACGCCTCTGTCTCCCCCTCCCTGCTTTCTGACCTTCGGGCTTCCTCAGGTTCCACGCCCTGTCTGTGAGAGGAAGGAATAACTCTATGGGAGGGCTCTTCTGTGTCTTCTTGACCGGCTATCGGTTCATTTGGTGTGGGACCACTCTCAAATCCGGCGGAATCGTTGTCTTTATCAAGTCCCTCATCATCAGGACTATTTTCGGAAAAAGAAGACGACAAGACGTCGGAATGGTCGAAGGTAGGGGACTCGTCTGGGTAGCCAGACTCCTCATCTCGCTTTGCGAACCCGTGGCCATCATCCTTAGGGTTAACAAAAGTAGAACAAATGTTAACCGATGCCTTTTCGTCTGCCGTCTTATCTGGTTTATTTAACTTATGGAAATTCCAGGCGTTTTCATAATCGGCAGATCGGGATGGACAAAACTGCAACTCTGCAGTTTTGTCCATCTTGAGAATCCTATCAACGCCCTGTCTTGTAAGGCCCACTCTCCTTGCAATCTCCTCATGCGAAAGCCCATTTCTCGCCATTTCCATAATCGCAGCATTTCTCATGCTGCGCCTCTGGTCCGCCAGGTCCTTAACCCACTGCTGCAACGTCCGCTCAGAGATATGCGTCTTTTCATGAATTTCCTTAACACTCAAACCACGACTATAAAGGATTCTCACAACCTCCCGCCTTTCATTTTCCACATAGGGGTATCCGTGTGTCAGGTTTGGGACGAACGCCTCAAGCAGGAACGTTCTCTCAGTTATGTCATCGCGGACCACGCAGGGGATCTCGGCCAGACCTTCTTCTAGCGCGGCGTGATACCGATGGACACCTGATACAATCCAATATTTACCGGGTTCCTTGTCCCAAACTTCAATCGGCCACAGTTTCTCGCCCTCGCCTGCTTCGATAACCTCTCTGTACCGTCTCACAAATGTCTGGCTCAGTCCGCCAATGACCCTGGGACTAAACTCTGGAGGTGGTACCTGCAGTTTTGAAATCGGAATATTGACATGGCGTTGTTCTATTCCCATGACATTACCCCCTAACTATTTTGGTTTCTTTGCCTCCTTTCGCCTCTCATTGACAGGGCAGGGCAAACATCCTCCGACTCATGGCCGTCAACTAATGGCCATTTCACCCTTTGTTGACGCTTCTGAAACCCAACCTTAATACAAACCAGTGGTTTGCCAGGGCACAAGGCTAGCGCTAGCGCTAATCTTTGTCAAGAAGTTTTCATCACTTTCCCCCTGACCCCCTCTATACAGGGTTTCAGTCCTCTAGCAGGATTATCCTCTTCAGCTGGCTTTCTCCCTTCGAAGAGTAAAACCCTTTTGCCATTAGCCCCGAAAAATGCTAACTACTAGATAGGCGCTAGCGATGCACGTGTATCCTGCACAGCTAAAGCGCTGGACCGACGCTCATTCATTAACTTCATTTTGACAAAGGTGGTCTGTTTTGATTCTGGGCGCTAGATTACGTTTGTTTAGGGTTTTTATGGGGTACAATCAGAAACACCTGGCCGACTTTCTGGGGCTAACCCAGAGACAATACGCCTCACTGGAGAGGGCAACCGGCGTTACCGGTTACAGGGAGCGACTTGAACACTTCTCGCTGATTGTCGGAATTAGAAAGGACTATCTGGCTTACGGTAGGCCACCAGCAATAGAAACCGGCTGGCTATTTTACGACATACCCCCAAAAGCTTGGGATAACTGGTTCCATTCCATCCGAGGTAAAGCCTACTCTGACCTTAGACCGATTATTGACAATAACTTCCGAGAGTTTCTTATTGACCACTCCGTCAAGCAATTTGCAATTGGAGAACTGCCTGAAGGCCTTAGGTATTACGTATTTCCCATCGCCCCGCAGGCCTCTTGTGTGCTTAGGGTCGTTGTGGACTTTTGGCCTAACTTCGATGCCATCACAGAGAAATTAAACCTCGAACTGGTAGAGCACGCTCAAATGTATGACGTTGATACACCTTCCAACTTAACTCCCGGACAGAATCTTGACAATATCGAGACCTTGCTTCAGCTCCATGATCGCCTTGGCCTTACCCAGCTTACCAAAACGTGGCGGTCATTAAAAAAATTAACGCGAGATATAAAAACTGCCGATAGAATTAAAGATGAGAACCTGAAGAGGAAGAGATTAAGGGAACTCTGCCTCAAGATTATGGATCTCGGTGTGGACCCTGCCGATGTTTGGGAGGAACTGAAGAGTATTCAGAAGGACAGACAACACTGAAGCTAAGAACTTTCCCCAATGGACATCGGATCAAGACTCAGACTAATTAGATTGGGAGTCTTTTGTTTCCCTCCTGGTGCTTTTGCCCACTTCATTGGCATCACAAGACAGGAGCTCCAGGACATAGAAGCTGGTAGCCTTCATCCCTCTCCAGACCTTCTTGAGCGAATATCCGTTATTACCAAAACTGCGCGAGGATGGTACATAACTGGACGTACCCCTGCAACAGTAAACAACTGGGGATATTTTGAGCTTCCATTTCCTG
>QMNG01000091.1 GCA_003647645.1 candidate division Kazan bacterium
TACCAATCCGCTGTATGTCCACTCGCAGCGTTCGGGTTCGGACCTATAAGCCACTTTAACCACTCATTGTCAATCTTTGGACACACAATAGCATAATAATAATCCGTTCCACCATCATCATAGATGGGGAACGAAACCTGCTTATTCGTGTGAACGACTATCTCAAGTCCGTGAATATTGGGGAGCTTACCTGTAGTTATAGCAGTCTCTGACAGCCTCGGGCTTGCCTCTATATAGTCACTAATCTTATTATTATTAGCCATCGCATTGTAAACCTTCTTTGGAACATAAAGTATAGCTGGTGTCGCATAATCAATAGCGTCTTTAGCATCTGAAATATCTGACAGAATATCTGCCGTTGCTGTTGACCAAGCCGTCGAGGCTGTTATAATATTGCTTGCAGGTATTTCGGTGTCAAGAGTTCCACCACCAGGATAAGTTATTTCACCAGAAATCGCCTGCAAAATCATAGTTTCAATTCGTCTATCTGCACGCCTCTTTATCTCCTCAAGGTGAGGCTGTAAAACGGACTTAATAACATCCACATTACCAGAACCAAGAGCTTCCCGCAGTTGTATTGCCTCGGGCCCAAATATAGTCAGGGCTTCATTAATGTAAAGCCACGGAGCGGTCTTTACAGTTTGCGTTGCAGCGTCCCCATAATTAACCTGTGTAGCGCCAACATTTGCAGCTACATCTGTGCCAAAATCAAGCCGTGCAAACTCAGCAGCCGTCTTATATAACGGCTTTGGCTTCAGATTCTTTATGAAGAATAGGTCATCTGTCGGCTGGATAAGTTTTATTGCTTGTGTTAAAATTTCGCTATCTATTGTTGGCAAAAGGTCTGCCATTTTCTTACCTCCTATGTTTTTAAGTTATAATTAAATTAGTCTGCCCATCTGTTATTTGCATCTAAGAACCATATCTTGCCAGCAAGGTCAGTTTTTGCGGCAGAATCTACTCCAGTTACCTCGGACTCCTTCACAACACCAAATACAAGAAGGGGAACAACCTCATCAGTCGAGGCATCTGCTAAAAAGATACCCTTTGCAGTTTCAGTTCCATCCGAGGCACTGTTATTATATGCTTTATACTTACCAGTTGCTGTAACCTCACCAGCAACCGTGCCTTTACTCACACTTGCGCCAGCCACAACATGAACAACAACAAAGGGCTGGTCAGTATGAACGAAGGTTGGCAATGTATATGTGTAACTTGTGTATGCCATCTTTTACCTCCCTTATTTTTTTATTCAACGCCCGCTAACTTACGGGCAATTTTCTCTTTATCCTCTTTACTTAACTCTTTGGCTTGTAACGGATTAGCTATTTTCTGCCCCTCAATATAGTCTATTTTAGGCAAGTTATCTAAAACCTTTACGAATAAGTCAAGAACCGTAAGCTCCTTATCATTCTCAAGCGTTATAACATCCGTTTTCTTTTCCAGATAATCAAAAAGCAAAATAACATCCTCTTTGACTGCTGGCGTTAGCTTCTTTTCTTTTATGTATTTTTCGACACGAGCCTCAAACTCTTTGCGTCGTCTTTCTGAAAGCTCTTTGCGTGCCTTTTCAAGCTCGGCACGGAGTTTTTTGATTTCCTCTAATTGCTTTGTGTTTTTCTCATCCATATTGTTTTCCTCCTCTTGTTTTTTACTATCTTGCGGGGCTTCTTGTTCAACCTCTTTCTTAAACCCTAAAAGCCCCTTAATATTTTCTAAAAGCTTTGTTATCTGCTGTTCAAGTTTTATGAAAGTGCCCTGGTCAGGTAAAGCTGCAACTGAGGTTATTGCCACATGGTCAACATAGGGCGGGTCTATTTTTTCACCAAGTAATGTATCCATAGGATATTCTGTTATTCCTATACTTACTCTATCCCAAACCCCATCTTCAATCTTCTTAACTGCCTCGGGGTCGACAACTTCAAATATTCCCCATAGCCAAGTCCCATCAAATTCAAGGTCAATTAACTTTCCAACTTTATTTGTTGTAAAATCTTTTTGTGTCCTCGGATGTGAAATAGTTAAAGGTATTTCAAGTCCTAAATCTAAATACTTCTTTGTGTTTTTAATAAGTTGCTCCATATATTCTTTAGTTACATTCCACTCCTGACCATGATAATTCTTTTTGCCAATGTTAAGTAACTTGTGCTTATAACGGGCTTTACCTTCAAGCCGAATAAAGTCACCAGTTACTATTGTTTCAGTATTTTTTAACATTTCCCTTATAGATTTACCTTTAAATTCTTTCCCAGCAGCTTTAAACCGTCTTCTTAATTCCTCTATGACCCAATCATCAACAGTTAATATATCCTGTTCAGAATATGGATTCTGTGCTTGTGGTGGTAACTTATCCTCTATATCTTTTACCCATTGTGGTGCGTCTTTTATGTCAATTATCTCTGCATAATCATCAGGGTCACCCTCTAACTCAATATTTTCTGCAGTTATATTCTTTCCAGTCTTATTTTTATAAATCATAACTAAATATCTATGAAAATTAAGCAAGCCTTTGGTACTATCATGTTTTATTGCCCATTTAAAATATCTTTCCCACATTGTTTTTCCGCCGGGAAAATTTGCTGAACCCCGCCCTCGGCCACCAGGATGTCCTTTAGGACATAGCTCTATAATATTCTGTATTTCATTCTCCATATTTTCCTCCCTTTTATATTTTTTATATTGTGAATAACATATAGCTACAATCTGGTCAATAGGTCTATTTTTATCTATTTCTTTTAATTCTTTTATACAACGACTTATAAATTCCTTTTCTTTTTCATTTTTATGTGGTTTCGGTATTGGCATATTAAATATTTATCCAATTTGCTGCTGCATTAAATTCAAACCCCGGGTCAGGCATAACCCCTCTTGGCGAATCAGGAGTTATACCTTTTGCTTCCCACTTATCTATCTCAAACACATCGCAACGACAATTATAACCATTTGGCGGATACCAAGTATCCCATTCGGGGTCGTCACGAGGCGCTGTAAAACCATCCATCGCAGCATGACTTGGTCGTGTATTTGCGTCCATAACTGCTATATACTGTAAATAAGGGAAAACATCCGAAACAAACGGGTCGGAAAGGGCGTCCCAACGCCCCGCCATATAAGCTTGCTGTAAATTAGTTCTCATAACGGTTTCTATATGAAACGGATTCGTTGGCGCTAAA
>QMNG01000092.1 GCA_003647645.1 candidate division Kazan bacterium
ACATTCACGACTACATCCGCAACCGCCAGGAAAGCCCCAGTAACATCAAGAGCATGCCCGTGTTTTATAAGAATCGGATCTACGTGACGGTCGGCGGCGACATCTGGTGGGGCAAGGAGAAGGCGTGGCTCCAGTGCATCGACGCCACCGGCACCGGCGACGTCACCGAAACCGCCCTGCTGTGGTCGTATCCGGTCGAGCGACACTGCTGCTCGACGCCCTCGATCTGGAAGGGGCTGGCCTTCGTCGCGGATTGCGGCCGCAACGTCCACTGCGTGGACGCCGAGACCGGCAAGCCCTACTGGACACACGAATGCGGCGGGGAAATGTGGGCCTCCACGCTGGCGGCCGACGGAAAAGTCTATATCGGGACACGCCGGGGGCAATTCTACATCTTCGCCGCCGACAAGGAGAAGAAGGTCCTCTGCGAAACGAGGCTCGACAGCCCGATCAACGGCAGCGCCACCGCCGCCAACGGCACGCTCTACGTCGCAACCATGAAGAAGCTCTACGCCTTCCAGGCGTCCGAACCATAGCGCGAGCGGACGCCCAAGAAAGGAGGCTCACCAGCCATGATCGATCCGGGACTTGAGGAGAAGACCATGTTGGTGAGCGGACGCATTGAAATCGAGGCCCCGATTGTGGTACTATTGGCCACATCGCGTGCAGGAGTACCGAATATGAAGGCAAATGGCAAATCCCGGTGAGATGACGAATAGGACACTTTCTCTGCTGGTCACACTGTTTTGCATCTCCTGCGTCCGTGGACGCCCCCCTGATGGGCAACGGCAGTTTCGGGGTCGCCATCGGCGGCGATAGCGGACATCTTCTGTTCTATCTGGCCCGTAACGACTTCTGGCGTCTGATCTCTTCGTACAACGAGTCCTTCCCCTGTGTGTTGGGGAAACTGGAAGTAAAGATCCCCGCTCTGAAAGGAGCCGATTATCTTATCGAACAGGACCTCTATACCGGGACCTCCCTGCTGACGTTCACCAAGGATGACCATTGTCTGGAGATCAAGACCTATGTCCATGCCAACGAGGATCTCCTGCTCATGGAACTGGAAAACAGAGGGTCGTACACGCTGGTCGGGGAGATGAACCTGCTGACGCCGGGCGATGAGATTGCGGGTTTTCCGTGTACGATGTCACGAGAGGTGGATGGCGACCTGCAGTGGATATCGCGCCAGTTCGATCGCGAGGTGGACGTTCCCACCAAGGCGGCCTGTGCCCTGAGAATGTTCGACGTGTCGTCTCCCAGGTTCTATCTGGGCGCCGGCAAGACCCTGTACGTGGCGGGCGGTTCCTCCAGCAACTTCAAAACCGATGATTGCAGTGATTCTGTGGTCAAGCGTGTCAAGGATATCAAGAAGCATGATTTCATTGACTTTCTTGACGCGCATGAAGAGTGGTGGGCCCGGTACTGGAACAAATCGTTTGTCATGCTCGGTGACCCGGTGCTGGAGAAAGCCTATTACCGTGCCCTTTACACCATGGGCAGCGCCTCGCGCGATCTTCATTTTCCTCCGGGTATCTTCGGCACCTGGATCACCGGCGAACGACCGGAATGGAATGGAGACTACCACCTGAATTACAACCATCAGGCTCCTTATTACGGTCTGTTCTCCGCCAACCGGATCGAGCAGGCCTTGCCCTACAATTATCCCATCATTGCCATGTCCGACCGGGCCAGACGCTATGCCAAAGAGTACTTCGGAATCGACGGAATCTACATGCCTGTAGGCATCGGCCCCCGGGGCATTGACACCACATACTCCGGCCCGGGCGCCGGACGGCCCCGCCAATTCTATCTCGACCACGGGTTCGTGGACGCGGGCGCGCTGTGCTTTCATCAGCGCAGCAACGCCCTGCACTGCATCAACAATATGGCCATGTTGTGCTATTACACCTACGACAGGGAATACATCGAGCTCGTGTATCCCTTCATCAAAGGCGTGGTCGCATTCTGGGAGCAGTACCTCAAATACGAAGACGGCCGATACGTCGCCTACTACGACGCCGTGCACGAAGGTCCCAATGGCGACACCAACAACACCATGACCCTGGGTTTTCTGCGCAACGCCCTCCAGACGCTCATCGATATGGCCCGCGAGCTCGGCAGAGACCAGGATAAGATCCCGTTGTGGAAGAACATCCTGGCGGAGCTGAGCGATTACGCAACGTACGAGAAGAACGGAAAGACCTACCTGGCCGATTCCGAAAGGGGCTATTTCGCCACGAATCACCCCGTGCTCCTGCAAATCGTGTTTCCCGGCGGGCAGATTCACAAGGACAGCGACCCCGCCCTGCTGCAAATGGCGCGAAACTGTGCTAACGCGGATGCCTCCACGAATCTATGGAACCACGAGCTGCACACCTCCTCGAATTACCCCAGCGCCGTCCGCCTGGGATTCGATCCGAACACGATTCTGAGCCAGCTCAGAAAGTTTGTCAGCACAAAGTTCGATGAGAACGGATTTCTCAAGGACAGTCCGGTCGGCATCGAGAACTGCAGCGCGGTGGTGACCACCATCAATGAGATGCTGCTGCGCAGCCGGCCCGGCGTCATCGACGTGTTTCCCGTGTGGAACATGAAGCACAACGTGATCTTCCAGGACCTCCGCGCCGAAGGCGCGTTTCTCGTTTCCTCGCGCGTGGTCGGCGGCGGCGTGGCCTATATCAAGCTCACGAGCGAGCGGGGACGAGACTGTCACGTCGTCAATCCCTGGACGCGCGAAGGAGTCAAGACTCTGAGCATCCTGCGCAACGGCAGGGAGATTAAGATGGATGCCGGTGACCGGTTTACCCTGCCAACGTCTCCAGGTGACGTAATCATCATCAAGCCCTGGGATATGGCACAAAGAACGTTGGAATAATAGAAAGACGCACTAACGCGCCAAGTGCAACGCGGGCATGACTTCCTTACTGAACTTTTGCAAAATGGAGATTAGGCTTACTTTAGGGAGGAAAAAGCTCCTTGTCGATTTTTCCTCCCGAGAACGTAAGTGCTTTGGGTGTAGATATTTAACCTCTGTCTTCAAGGAAATCACACCAACGATTTCCTTGAAGAACATAAGCCTAATCTCCATTTTGCAAAACTCTACTTCCTTAGTTTTGATCTTTGATTTTTTTTGCAGTAGCCGTGTGGCTTGTATCAATG
>QMNG01000093.1 GCA_003647645.1 candidate division Kazan bacterium
AAATAGATTATTCCAAAGGATTGATATATGTATTTGGCGGAATAAATGGAAGTGACAGTTATTCTAAGAAAACATATATTTACAATATTTCTAACAATTCTTGGTCTGCAGGTGCAGATATGCCAGATTACGGGAAATCCTCTGGTTGGGCGGAATGGTTAAATTCCACACACATCATTTTATTTGGAGGCACAGGAAGTGGCTCTTATAGTTGGGGAAAGCATACATACATTTACGACACAGAAAATGATAGTTGGTCTGATCCCGGTTCAAGTGCTTACTTATATGAATGGGGTCTTTCTGGAGCAAATATTAATGGCATTGTATATACATTTGGAGGTGTGGTTGGCAGTTCAAGCACTTCAAAAGACATTTATTACTACAACACCAGCACTTCTTCTTGGGTTGATACTGGAAGGGACAGTTATTATTATCATTGTTATGATGATTGTGTAGAATTAGAAGGGTCTGCCATTTGTATTGGTAGCGGAGGTTATGGATATGGAGGTGTTATACAAAATTATTTGTTTTATCCAAGAAAGCCAGAATTATATATTGGAAGCACTACAGACTTATTTTGGGCTTATTCAGGTTATGATTTTACTGGCACTGAAGAGCTTAGTGGCTTTGAAAGCAATATTTCCACATACCTCGATTCTTGTGAAGCCGATAGATATGGATATTGCAGAGTCCCGGTGAGATGCGTCTCTAAATCTGTAGGTGGATTAAGGCTTGAAAACTTGTCGGTATGTTACAATTACACGAACAATGCTACAATAGATATAAACGCAACAGCAATCCAAGATTATTTAGATGCTCAATCTTCCTCTGGCTACTATAATATACCTATAAAGATAAGTTCTGAGACAAATTCAACAATTCAGGTAGATAATATTAACATAACCTACTACGGAAGCGACAATATAACTGTTACTGCTCATTTTGACGGGAATGCTGATTATAATGCCTCAAATGACACTCAAATCGTGAAGGTTGTTTACTCCAATTTTAATGTCTCTCTCCCTCCTGACTATCCTTCTGATGAGTTGGTGTGGCTTCCTGTTTCTAACTCAAGCAAGAATGTGACTCCTTGGGGGCAGACGGACAGCATTCCAGGATGGAATATTACCTCTCTTGCCTATGACCAGCCCTTCAACCTCTCTATAAAGGTCAATGAGTCCTATCCTTCCTGTATGAATATGACCGTAAGCAGTTCCAACAACAAATCTGAAGGAATCTTGCTTAACACCTCCTACCAACAAATAATAACAAACTTTACTCCTCTCACCTCTCAAGGGATTTGGTGGTGGTTGGATTTGGAGAATTGCGATAGGGATAGTTTGGGGGCTTGGGTAAGGAGAACTTACTATTTAAAAGCGTGTTGTTATGATTGTGTGAAATGTGAGTGAAAATGCTATGGAATGAGTTGAGTGAGGAGGAAAAAAGGGAAAGAATGTTAAAAGTAGTTGAGAGAGCAAGGAAAATGGAAGTGTGCGATATATTCCAGTTGTTCAGGGAGATGAACCCTGATGTGACAATCACTTTAAAACAATTCTACAACTACTTTCTCTATTTGGACAAAAAAGGTGAGATAGAAGTATGAGTATAACGGCAATCCAAAGTAAGAGAGGGATAATCCTTCTGCCGAGACCTACAAAGAGGCCAGTATGTTCCGTGAAAATCCAAGGGACAGAATACAAGTCAGACCTCCTTGAGTTTGAGGTCAGGAGATTCTGCTCTCAGGCAGTATCCTTTAGCAGGGTGGTGATAAAGAATTTCGGCAACCAATACACAGGAAGGTTCAGGATAGGAAATGTAATCCAGTTGTATGCGGACTACTCCGATGGCACGACAAAGATATTAGAAGGGAAGGTGGTGGATGTGAAATACCACTCAAGACCCTACCAGATAGAACTTTTGGCGAAGGATTACGGGCAGGATGCGATGAATAGAATAGTTAATAAGTCCTATACCTCCACTTCCATCTCCTCTATATTCACTGATTTGATTTCCACCTACCTTTCTGGCCATACTACAAACAATGTTGAGACAAACAGCACTCAAGTAAGTATAGCGTGGAGTGGGAAGAAACTATGGCACTGCCTTCAGGATTTAGTCAAACTTACTGCAAACACATGGGAGTTCTATTGTGATTTTGACAAGGACTGGCACTTCTTTAATAAAACTACAAAGACCTCCTCCACCGAAGCCCTCTCCTACACGAGAAACCTAATAGGGATAACCCCACTTACTTCCATATCCGATGTCAAGCACAAGATAATGGTTTACGGGAAATCAATAGAGGGACTGCCATTGTTCTACTCCAAAACCACAGGATACGGGGAAGATGCGGAGGACATCGTGATAAAGGACTCCAACTTAACCACTCTGGAGATGGTGAAGAACAAGGTGGACGAACTTGTTACTGCCTACTCCTCAACAGAAGCGAAGGGGAGAGGAGAATCCTTAGGAATGCCTACTCTGAACCCTGGCGAGAAGGTCTATATTTTCTCTCCTCCTCAAAACATTCAAGGATGGTATCTGATTACCTCATTCACCCACAAACTGACAAGGCACAGATTCAGGACAAGGTTTGAGTTCCAAGAGGCGAAAAAGAGAGTAGAGGACTTATCAACATTCCTGGGGGAGAGGAAAATAATAGAGCAGGAGATTTCGGAGATAATGAACGAGTTTGATTTGGATTACTCGTGGATACTGGACTTTGATGACTCCACATATATAGACGAATCCAATAGTTCCAATGTGGAAAGGTCAAACAACTTCCTGCAATTAACATCTGGGGCAAGTTCTGGGACTTTTGTGTCTATCTCCTACACCACAGACAGCAATGTCAGTAAGTTTGCCTTGAGGGTGGTTGGGGACGCAATATCGGATATAACTTTCTATGTGAGCGTGGACAACGGACTAACATACCAACAGGCAGTTCCCGAAACCCTATATAATGCCACTTCCGAGGGCAACCAGATAAGGATAAAGGCAGTTTTTTCCGATTCCTCGCAGAAAATAAAGGTAATAAGTATAGAGTATAGTTAAGATTATGGAGAAAAGGAAAAGTTTGCCTTTCTTCCAGGTTTTTGTGAATTTTAGAGAGAAGCACAGGGGATGGGGAG
>QMNG01000094.1 GCA_003647645.1 candidate division Kazan bacterium
AGAATGCCGGCGAATCTTCGCACGCTTCGAAAAGACGGCCATCAACTTTGGTGGGATGATCAAAATGGCATTCATTCAACGGTACCTGAAACTTGCCCAGGATAGACTTTTCTGACAGAGCCTTGCACCAATGATTTGGATTCCTGACTCGCCTGAGCCAGGATCTCAGCGGCTCGCAGAGCCCGGTACGTATTTACGGGGCAGCGCATCGCTCGGCGTAGGTTGGCCCGCATCCTGCGCTGCACCCAACGCGGGCAGGGCGTATTGGGCAGTGATTCCACAGAGGATGTCCTGGATTTGCGCCTTCGTATGTTGCGTTTCTGTCTGGCCATGGTGTCTTCTCCTTCAAATAGCGTCATGACGGTGTCCTTCTACCCTATAGAGCGAAAAAGCGCTTCTGAAGCGCTTCCGTCACCCTCGACATTGACACAAGCTTGCGGACAAGCTATAAGGCGTTTTGTACACAGACTCCGAGTCCAGGTGCCGTATCTTGCGTATGCAAAAGGGTTTCTGTGACCCGTGGAAGCTGGCCCTTGAATAGACTCATGCCAAGCAGGCGGGGTGCGTCTCATTGTCGTCCGGGCGCCACGTTGGAGTGTGTCTCGCTGACACTCCGGTGGGTGCTGTTCGCCCTGAGTATCCTGGCAGGTTTCAACCAGAGCGCAGCGGCGGGGAAGCCAGAGAAGCAGTTTGAACCATTGCCGGGCGAGCTTGGGCAATGCTTCGAGGCCAAGTGGTTTGCACCTGTCTCACTTCAAAAAATGACACTGCCGGGCTGGTCCTGCGATTGTGAGGATGACGCGGTGGTGGCGGTGTCTGCTGACGGCAGCCTCGTTTGTTGGGATCCGATGACCGGCGCACAACGATGGACGCGGTTGCTCAACCCTGCGCAGGCAGGGATTCCCGTCGTAGGAGATCAGTGTGTGGTCGTCATGACGGACCTCAACCAACTACTTGGCTTTGATCTCACGGCAGGAACACGCCTGTGGGAATTCTCGGCCAACGAAGAAGTGGGTCTACCGTCCATAACTGGTGGGATGGTCCTCTTTGGGACGCGCGAGGGCACTGTCTATTCGATTGACGAGATGTCTGGGTATATACGTTGGCAACGTGATCTCGGCTCTCCTGCGTGCGCCCGACCAGGTGTCCTCGGAGACTGCTGCTGCTTTGGAACAAGCTCGGGCGAGCTGATTGTCTGCGAAACAGCGGACGGTACGGTCCGATGGCGTAATGCTGTTGTGGGTGGCGTTGAGTTGCCAATAACCGCAATAGGCGACCTATTCACCGTGTTTTGTGAAGATGATACGTTGTCCTGTTTCTCGGTTGCTGAGCAAACGTTGCTTTGGCCGCAGGAAGCGGGAGGACATTCCGGCATCATCTGTACAATGTACAACCGGAGACAAGCTCGTGGCTTTTGGGGAATTCGGCGTCGGCCATCAGTACGACTTCCAAGTACTTGATCGCCTAAGCGGAAGAAGGATTTGGCGTGATTCACTGCCTGTCAACTCGCAATTGACTTCCGCACCCTGGACGGTGGGCAACCTGATGCTGTATGTAGCCGGAGATCGAATTCACGTGTACGACGTCGCGAAGGGATATGACCTCAAGCATTTGCAGGTTCCGCGTGGTTCCCTGTTGTTTAATGGTCCTGGTCGTGTCTTCTTTGCAGCGCCTAAAAAGGGGATATGGTGCGTCAGACCTAACTACGCCGCGCTCCCAGAGATGCGAGAAGCAATGGATCTACGAATATCACCTCGGCTGCTCATGGCAGGTGGTAGCCTCATATTCTTTTGCGTGGCGCTGTTTGCGGTTTCGTGGGCGTTCATCGTACCGGGGCGCAGACGAGTTCCCTCAACTCACGAGACGACCGTACGTGCAGGCGTGTTGGTTACGATAACGGCAATAGCGGGGCTGGTCTGCGCCTATTCAGGGGCCATCGCCATCAGGTACATCTTGTTTCGAGACATTAGCTGGTTGGGCAGCCTTTATGGCTGTTTGTTAGTGCTCCCTCCTGTGATAATGATGGGCTCTTTCTTGTTTTGTGCCTTGGCTGCAGCGCGACCGGTGAGAAATACGAGTTTGCGCCCGTCGAACGATCCGTGGGTCAAGGCTACAGCCAAGCGCATTTGTGAAGAGATGGCGGTACCGTATCGTGTGGCGGTGATGTCTTCGACGTCACCGGGCATTTCACCTTATGTCGCGAAGCACTTAGGTCGCCGCTACTCGCTCGTGGTTCCTTCGAATTTGAGGGTACTCGTCCGAGACGCCTGCGAAGGAGACCCTCATCGGGCGGAGGGACTGCTACGTCTCGTGCTCGCTCACGAGATCGCGCACATCAAGAATCGCGACCTTTCTGTCCTTCCCCTGGTGTGGGCCGTGCGACACCCTTTAAAATGGTGGTTCATTGCTATGGTTACCACCTATTATATGGCAAGGTATGGTTTCGCCGACCCCCTGGTGCTGCTGATAGGTGGCCCACTGACAGGCCCGTTGATAGCAAGTGCGGTGGTCATAACGGCAGCATTCCACTCCCTATTGAGACACCGGGAAAGACTAGCTGACGCAACGGCCACTCTGTATGTCACGCCGGATATGGTTAAGACGTTGACAAGCAGAGACTCGTCAGGCCTCGCAGTTGTTGAGAAGCTGATCCTTGCGTTTTCCGCGCCACCGCTTCTTCACAAGTCTTATCTCGGATTTGATATCGGTACTCAGACGACTATCGCTTCTTCCCACGGGCGCTATGCATTCCTTGTACCCTTCCGCAGGCAGGTGTCGTTGTTTCGGCGTGAGGTCACACGTCGCCTGAAAAACCTGGCAACGAAGACCTTTGTTGTTGCACACGCTTATCGCCCGAGCCTTGGGGCGGCGGCTTTCAGCGCCGTGATGATGGGGATCATCCTTCTTTTCCTGCGAGCGCTGAAGGTCGCTACATTCTCCGACTACCTGTTGGCAACGCTGCCGGATGGCCCGGTCGACGAGTGGTTTGGTTATCTACAGGGTATGAATACCCAGCGCGGCCTTGCTGCGCTCGGCCGCAACCAAAAGAGTGAAGGTATCCTCGCAACTTGGTAGGATAGGAAGTTTGTTTAGCAACGAGCTTCTTTTCACCACCAAGGCGAGGATACC
>QMNG01000095.1 GCA_003647645.1 candidate division Kazan bacterium
GATGGTAATCAATGCCGACATATGCTATCTTTTTCTCCATGGGCTGCTCCTCCTTATTGTAAGGTTTTTTTGTGGCTCCAGGTGTATACCACACCTGGGAGCAGCCCGTTTCATATTATCTAGTTGGCGAGCGAGCAGATCCCAAGCAGCTTTATGAACTGCAAGCAAAGTTGGACGCGTATCAGGTTTATTACAAGAGCGAAATTGAAGAGTTTTGTAAGGTGTTTTATAAGCCCAAGACAAAGCAGACCGCTTCAGACCATGTTAGGATGAATGCCTGTATTGATCCTGCGGTGAGCCGGTATAACTATCTTGACGAAGAAACGCGCCAGAAATTCCGCAAGACACTGGTTGCATATAAGAATTTGTACGCGTTCCTTTCCCAGATTATTCCTTTCCAAGATTCAGACCTTGAGAAGCTATACTCATACATTCGTTTTTTGTTGGCAAAGCTCCCAAAAGGAGATCGGGGACCAGTTTACAAGCTCGATGATGAGGTAGCCCTAAAATACTACCGGCTTCAGAAAATTAGTGAGGGTTCCATAGTTCTGGATCCTCAAGCAGAATATAGTAGGGTTGATGGGCCAACATCTGTAGGAACTGGACTCGCACGAGGTGAGCAGATAGAGCTCTCAAAACTAATTGATATCCTCAATGAGCGGTTCAGTACGGAATTCAAACCCGCTGACCAACTGTTTTTTGATTCAATCAAGGAAGATGCAGTGGCGGATTCAGACCTTCGGCAGGCAGCACTGGCTAATACAATGGAGAACTTCGGATATGTGTTTCTCAAAGCGCTGGAAGGACTTTTCATTGATCGGATGGAGCAAAATGAAGAGATCACAGCAAAATTTTTGAATGACAAGGAATTCCAACAGGTCGTTGGACAGCACCTTTTGAAAGAAGTTTACGAGCATATCAGGTCTGAAGAGACTGGAATGAGGTAAAAGACGCTTCAGGCCTAAAGAACCTGGATCGAACTAACGGGGGGTTAGATGGAAAATTATAATCCCAAATTATGCGTTAAGGGTCTAATTTTCTAAACAAAAGTGCCTCCAATGTAGTAATAATTAGGCATCTGAAAACCACTAAGACTACAAAGGAGGCACTCAAAAGGTGAACCAAAGGATATCGCAAAAGGATGTAAAAAGTAAAGGCCAAATAGCCACGGTAGAGGAACAATTCACTGGACGTAACTTGACACATTTTGGTGGTAGCGGTCTGATCAGACGATTCTTTGAGCGGCATAAGGTTCGAGAGCTGGTAGATAAGAAAGTTAAGATAGAAGGCCGCAGGAAAAGTAAGTACAGTCTCAGTACTTTGTTTGTCGGATGTCTCTATGGGGTATTTCTGGGCTATAGTCGGCCATATCAGATGAAGATACTGCGTGCTGACAAAGTATTTCAAAAGATAGTGGGATTGTGCGGCTTTCCTGTTCAATCCACTATCAGCCGATTTCTGTCCTCTGTGAGGATATCGGTGGCCCACCAGATCAGTGCTTTGAACTTTGACCTTATCATGAAGCTGAGGAAGCGCTACAAGGGTTATAGGGAGATTACCCTTGATTTGGACTCTCATGTGATTCCTGTTTATGGCAATCAGCAAAGGGCTGCGATAGGGTACAATCCCAAAAAGAAGGGAAGAAAGAGTTACCACCCCTTGCTGTGCTTTGTAGGTGAGACCAGGGATTACATCGGAGGAATGCTTCGCAGTGGCAAGCACCACAGCAGCTACAAGGCGGTTGATTTTATCAAGGCTCTTGTGAAGAAACTTCCCTCTCACATCAAACATATTCGGCTTCGGGCCGACAGCGGCTTTTTCAGTGCTGACCTTATCAAGTATCTGGTCAAGGAGGGTATCGAGTTTGCAATTGTGGTGCCCATGCAGCCATGGGTACAGCGAAAGATACACCATATGAAGGACTGGAAAAGCATCGGATGGGGCCTTGGTGTAGGTGAGTGCAGTTATATTGTCAACCGCAGTACCACGTTGAGGATGGTGGTAGTTCGTCAGAAGGTAAGGGCCAATGCTGGTCCCAGGAAACAACTGAAACTTCTCAACACAGGGAAGGTCAAATACGACTATCAGGTGATTGTTACAAACAGTGGGAAAGTTCCTGAGGAGTCTGGCGTTTCTACAACCAGAGGGCCTGCTGTGAGAACTTCATCAAGGAAGGTATTTACAGTCTTGGTTTGGACAAGATGGTTTCTCACAGCTATGCGGGAAACTGTACCTGCCTGCCTGCCGGTCAGGCAGGGTTTGAGCTGTTGATGCTTGGATACAATCTCATGAATCTTTTCAAAGAGGAAGTACTGAATCAGACCAAGACCAAGGCCATGGTTGCCACCATTAGGGATAGGCTTTTTCTGATACCAGGAAAGCTGGTTCACACGGCCAGACAGTGGGTGCTCAAGCTGGAGGCCACTTGGGCTTACAGAGACGAATATGAGGAGGCACTTACTAGACTGGGTTGACACAGAAGAGGCAAAACTCGATACAGAACCATACTTCAAAGCAGAGGTGCCTCTGAGGTAGGCAATCTCAATATGTTCAGGTGTCTTAAACCTCATAAGGAAAGCTCGCTCAGTTGATATCAGCCCCAGATTGATGCAGATCCTAGTCAAAAATAGCAGTGATAAACCATTTTCAACGCTTCACGCATAATTTGGGATAATCTATCAAAAAAAGCTTCCCCATGGTTAACCGTGGTCTACATCATTATTGGAGCGGCAGTAAGTCTAACTGTTACCGTGCTAACACAGCTTTACTTGATTCCTTCAAGAGAGATCAAATTACATATGTATCAACAAAAGGAACACAGGGTCACAAGGCTATATCAACCTTTGTTGGTTTCAACAGGATATGGGAACTTTTCAATGACTGCACCGGGAGTATTTTTCAAGGTTAATAAGATTATGGAGAGTTATGGGTACTTAGCTGATCAGGAGGTGGTTGAAAAATATATTGAATTTTTAAAGCTAGTAAGATTCGCAAATTACAATGACCTCAGGAAGGGAAACTTTATTCAGAAGCCAGCTTCAGAGAACCTAATAATAGAACTGATCAGGCAAGGGGTCACACCGTTGAAGTGGACTCCGAGCTCCTTGGAAAAGGCTCTTAA
>QMNG01000096.1 GCA_003647645.1 candidate division Kazan bacterium
GGATTCGATGTTAATTATATATGGTATAAAGATGGAGAAGATTTGGACCGATTGGATGTTTTAGTTCTTCCTGGTGGATATACTTTCGGGGATTATGTTATGCCCGGTAAACTGGCAGCGTTAAGCCGAATGGGGAATAAGATAAGATTATTCTCGGAACAGGATAAACTAATTCTGGGTATTTGCAACGGTTGTCAGATACTTACACATCTCCGGTTGATTCCCGGGACATTCATTTTGAATAAATCTGCTCGGTTCGTACAGAGATATGTATATATTAAAGTAGAGGATGATAACTCCCCGTTTACTTCGTTATTTGCAAAAGGTGAGGTAATTAAATTAGATATCGCTCATTACAGCGGGGCATATTACCCACAGGAACATAATGACAGTTTTCGAGTAGCCTTTCGTTATTCGACGGCGGATGGTGAGGTTACAGAAAAAAGTAATCCTCAAGGGTCTTTTGAAAACATAGCCGGATTACTCTCTGCAAATGGGAAGGTCTTAGGAATGATGCCCCATCCTGAAAGAGCTGTGGATTATCTGCTCGGTTCTGTGGATGGGAAGAAACTATTTCTTTCGGTATTAAACTGGTTTGAACAGAGGCGGAGATGAAGAAACACAATGTCGGGTTTATATGTCTCATACTGCTTTTGGCGATAATTATAGGAGGATATATCGGGGAGCTTATAACAATTCTTCTTCCCGAGGGCGGTGTGAAGACATTTTTTTCACGGTCAGTAGAATTTGGATTTGATACCATAAGTGTAAATCTTGTTTTAATACAGTTCGATCTCGGATTACTGGTAAAATTTAATATCATTTCTTTATTGGCGTTACTCGTTGTGGCATACTACTTTAGATGGTGGTTCTAAAAAAAAGTTTTAGGCAAAGTAAAAAAAGTCCTTGACAAATTTGATTCTCGGGCTAATTTGATAACATATAACAGGAAACACCTGTTTGCCTGAAGTTCTTTGACAGGTAAGGGAGGTATTTGGTTGACATGTTTGACAGTGAAAAGAGTTCGACCTTGAAAGGAGGTTGTATGAAAAGGGGAAAGCTGTTTATAGTTTTGCTCATTTGTTTAGTAGGGGTATCGGTTCTCAATGCCGAGCAAACTCTACTTCCCTATTATGTGGAGATAGAGAGTTTAAGTACCGATTTGCGAACTCGGCCGGGAACTGATGGAGGAGCCGATTACGATGCGGATATCGGCCAACTTTATACTACTACTGTGTTCCTGGAGAATGTGAACGGTTTCGCATTGGATAGTGTATATGTTAAACTCTACGGTAGTGGTGATACAGAAATTAATGGCGTTGCCGGGATGGATTCTGTGATGATACTTAGTCTGAGTCCCTACGAGGCGAGCGAGGTCAATTTTGATGTGCGTTATACCGGGCTTAATCCCATTATAGATTCTCTCTATGCACATATAAGCCCCAGAGAGTTCGCACCGGGAGATACGGTTTATGGTCAGGTAGTGGATAATGATCTACTTATAAATGTAGAGGATCCCGCTTATATTAATGCTTATTCCCTTGCTCCAGATTCGGTTACAGTTCCCAATGGACCGCCTGATAATTATGTAACTGAGGGGCAGGAGTTTAATCTGCTCTTTGAGTGGACAAATACCGGTGAGGATATGATAGACTCGGTGAAGTTCTCATTACATCGACGGGCTTCCGGCTCTCATGCATCGGCTTATTCTACCCTTAATGATACCCTTGTTACCTTCTATAATATACCAGGTGGCGATACTATCTCTTATTATTTCAATATTGTAGCCGATGACACTGTTGATAGTACTAGTCCGATTTATGAGTATTTTGCGGTAAATCTTGAGGGCTCGTGGGCTCAGAATACTGGTGGGGTGGTAGATTATACTCCGGATGATACCCTTGCACGAGTGAAGATCCAACAGCCGCCAGACCTCACTTTGAAAGCCCCAGATGTCGATAAAACCTGGCTAAATAAAGTTAACACTGTAAATGTATGTATTCCCGTAGAACACCCCGGAGCACCCTATGCAAAAGCTGATTTGTTTGTGGAGCCGGATTACCCCGCGAAGCTCACTCTTTTCCAGGATGGTACAGCTGATGTTATAACAGGAGGTGGGGGTGTATCTTCACCTTTTGATTACCCCGCATTTTTGGATGGAGCAGAGGATACATTCTGTTTCGCTTTATACAATGATGGGGTAGTTTATCAAGGGATGGTGGATTTAAGCGATACTATTTATTGTCATGATGCTAATTGGCCCGGACAACTCTATCCTGTGACAGTACCTTTCTCCAATTCCCATCAGGATATGTTTAAAATAGATACCCGTGATCCGAATACCTATATATATTCTCCTACTCAGCCGTATTATAATGCGGGTACATTCCCCGACACCGTAAAGCTCCATGTTACCGACAATCTATCCGGGGTGGCTTCGGTTTACTACCAGGTAATAGATTCGCTGGGACGCTACTGGGATGGTACTAACTGGGTGGCATCTCCAGAGACCCTTTACGCCACCCCTTATGGAACAGGTGATAATTGGTGGGGCGAGTTACCTAATTTCTCTACTCACCCGGACTCTTCGGAAGATTTGACTATCTATGCCTGGGCAAAGGATACCGCTGGTAATGTGGAAGCTACTATGGATGTGTATAACACCGTAGTTGAGAATGATCTTCCTCTGGTGGAGATATTCAGACCAGATGGAGGTTATTGGTCGGAGCTTAACTGGGATGATAGTATTAAAGTAGAGGCGGTAGATGTCCGTAGTGGGGTTAAAGTGGTGAGAGTGTGCATACATAATCTCTATACCGATAAATACTGGGATGGGACATACGGAGTCTGGGTAAGTTATCGGAAGTTCAATACTGCATATCATCTTTATGGTAATGTGTGGGGTTATAATTACACGCCCGATGATGATGGTACCTATTTATATTATGCGGCAGTCCGAGATAGTGCTAACAACTACGCGGAGGATACTTTAGATGCTGTGCTGAAGTACGATACTACGGCTCCCTGGGTGGATCTTACCGCGCCCGTGTATGGGGTATATAATGA
>QMNG01000097.1 GCA_003647645.1 candidate division Kazan bacterium
CGTTTACCGAAGCCGCCGCAACCGCACCCGAAACAGGTTCAATTTCGCCCACAGGCAGAAGCGCCGAAGCAGTAGGCCCGGGCACGGGCACAGAAGGCAACGGCGACCCGCCTCCGGGAATGGACGGCTACGTATGGTGGGAAGACCCGGAAACCGGTCAGGCGGGCTGGATAGTTGAAGGCTATGCCAGCATCGGCCTGGAGTACTTCCCGGAATGGGTGTTTGACCCTCCTGCTGATGCCGAAGCTTACGATGAGCTATTCATCAATCATCCTACTATCCAAGAATTGCTTGCACTGGGTTACGAGCTGCTGATGCCATACGGCCCAATTATGGCTGGCGAATTCAAGCTGCCTGAGGGAATGACGTTTGAGCAGGCCCGGTGTCAGATGGAGATTGACCCGGATTTCCCAGACATCGCCTATATGGACCCATGGAGCTTATTAGAGCCTGACCACTATCCAAATGACCCTTGGTTCTACGAGCTATCTGGTCCAGAGGAGGATACCTACCAGTGGTATCTGTTTGACCAAGAATGGGGACAGCCGGACTACGACGTTAATGCTCCTAACGGTTGGGCAATTGAACTCGGCTCTAATGACATCGTGGTAGCTGTTATAGATACAGGAGTGGATAGAGACACACCTGACCTTTCTTACTGCCTTACTGAGCATGGCTGGAATATGTGGGGAGAATACCCGCCGTTACGTTGGGCAAACTTGATGGTAGAACAGGGAGGAACCCCTCACGATATGCATTCAGTAGGCTGGCGCCACGGAACGATGGTGACCAGCCTAATACGAGCGGATACGAATAATTTTGAGAAGATTTCAGGCGGGGCTTGGGGCGGTAAAGTTCTACCGATTAATGTCAGTCAGCCTTGGGGCGCGATCGAAGGGCAGTGGTTATCTCTAACGTTGTTTCTGCTTTGCGAGCAAGTGGGGATGATCTATTTCCCCGGATTGAACCTCCCGCATTATAACGTGAAAGTTATAAACATGTCGCTTGGAGGACCCTTGAGGAACTCGATTCAGCTTATTATGCTGTGGCAGCTTAGTTTTCGTGCGGTCAACGTAGCTTCCGTGGGCAATAGCGCCCATGTAGGTAATCCTATGCAGTATCCTGCGGCTCTTGAGCCAAAAGGCTATGACCCCTCGTACACCTGGGTGACATGGCTGGCCGATGTTAGAGATGATACGGTGCTTTCAGTCACGGCTCACGACAGAGCTGGTGAACGTCCTTACTGGGCGCAATACTATGATCCTGATATCGGTCATTTTTTCGACTGGGTCGATGTGTCAGCTCCAGGAACTACTTATTATCCAGAAATAGGCGAACGGAAGGGTATTCTTGTTCTAGCTCCTGATGCGGACTATCGTGAAGTAAGCGGCACCAGTTTTTCGGCGCCTTTAACCTCTGCGCTTGCACTGCTGAAATTCTCACAAAATCCTGATGCCTCAGGATGGTTCGTCCACGATGCTATCAAGAATTCCACGAGAGATGATCCGCCTTTGCAAGATCCCAAACTGCCGGAGAGGATAGACTATGAATATGCCCTGCAGTACGGAGGTGGGCAATGAGGACATGTAAGGCAGTATTAATGCTGGCGATTGTTTTTTGCTTAACGGTCGCTACAGCTAACAGCTCATCGAGTAATGATATGCCATTGCTAAAACGCACATTCTCATTAGAGCAGGCTCACCCTAAAGTGAACAGCGATTATACACTACCTTTTATGCAATCTTTCGCTCATAACGCTACCGGCTGGCGCACCGGCGATACTGTGGAGCTGGAGTGGGATGTGTGGCTGCCGGGGGATTTCAACAGAGACGGCGTGGTTAATATCGCCGATGTGACGCCAATAGCGATGCACTACGGCGAGTACATCGGACACGATCCTTACCTAAAGCTGTTTACTACATTAGGTCCCACTCCCGAAGGGCCTGTTGATGCTGAGATTACCATTGGAGCCTTGAGCTACATCGCGTGCGGTTATGGTACACGAATACACGGCTGCCATATATCGGCTTATCCCAATGGGAATATTCAGAACATCAGGCGTATCAAGTACGTTCCGTGGACTTCATATGACACACCAGTGGTAGGGATGTGGCATTACCGCACTACGATTGAGCTTAATCCTGAAGAGAACGTGGTCTTGGTCGCGGCCGACCTGGACCCAGAGCATATGCACCACGGCGGCTCTTCCACTGCTCACATACAGTATACAGAATGAATCTACTAATCGTTGGTGATTATTGGAGATGGACGCGAGGAAGAGACTGGTAAAGCGACTGGCGGTATTAATGGTCGTTGGACTACTCCTAACCGCTTTCCTGTGCGCAGCGCTCAATGAGGGAGTTTATGCCAACGTTGCCGGGTGTTTAGCACTGGCCGATGAGAAAGGCGGAAGCAGCTGGCTCCCATTCGATATACCTATAGTGCACGATATCGAATTTGCGGGCCTTGACGAAGGCTGGCGCGTGTCGTGGGAAGCGCATCTACCCGGCGACTATAATCGTGACGGCAAGGTAAGCGTAGCGGATATCACGCCCATTGCGATGTACTATGGCGAAGAGGTTGCGGATGACCCCTATCTTAGAGTAATAGACGGTACACATGACGGCGTGATAGATATCGCTGACCTGACAAAGATTGCGCAATTTTACGGCACGAAGCTAATCCAGTTTGAACTGCTGCTCGCTGAACCGTCGCAGGACGACTGGAGGTTGGAAGTAGTAGTCCCGCGGGCGAATCACATCGTGCCGTTAGTCGGATGGCCCGCTTACGAGGCCGATATATCAGTAGAGCCGAACGAGCGAATCCTATTGGTGGAGATTCTCGTGGAATCAAGCAACGAGCACCTCGCTGGCAACTGTGAACCCCTGCCGGAGGCCTTATAGCTGTCCATAGCCAAAACGCGGTCGCCTTCGCATTACCGATTCTATTGCTCCTCAGTGGCGCGGGCAAGGCGCCTACACCAGCAGCGCCCAGATGGTGAAGGTTTCGCCGCGGTCGGGGTAGTGGAGGGTTGCGGTGAGTTCTGTGCCGTCTTCGC
>QMNG01000098.1 GCA_003647645.1 candidate division Kazan bacterium
TCGCACCACGGCTTCTTTACGCTCTGGTGAATATCGCATGAGTTTCCCTCCTGCCCCCTCTTATAGTGGGTTTTAACTCATGCGACAACTATCCTAACATTGGGGGCTACGCTGTCGTAATTTTCTTGAGGTAGCGCCTATTGGAGGAGCACCAAGGGCCCTAAAGGGCTTCGCCTTGCATCGTTAATTCGTCTCACAACATCTTGCCACGAAAAGAAATTTACAAAAATGCTCTTTACACTTGATAAATGAAAGTTACTGATATTAATGTTAATAAGAGGTAAATTGAATCTGAGATTATATTGAAGGTAATAAAGGTGAATTTGAAAGATGTATAAACCCTAATCAGAGAGGCAGGTATGGATTTTAGCTATTGTTCAAATTGCGGCAAAAAAACGGGACATAAGAGATTCTTGGGGTTTGGGACGTTTTTTGCGGTAGTTTTGACGGCAGGTGTATGGATTTTAGCTATACCTTTTTACCCTAAGAGATGTATCATCTGTGGTCAAGAACAAGAAATAGAAAGTGCTGGCTTTTTTAGTAGAACCATTGATCTATCCACTCATCAAAAGCCATGGTACAAGAGTTGGTGGGGTATATCTCTGATTTTGATGCTCATTGTCGTATTATTCGGGCTCTACCTGAGAATCTATCAAGGGTAAAATTTAAAATCTCTTTGGATTACCTTCCCAGATTTCATTCTGAGCCTGAAGGAGGGGTACCTATGAGCAAGACATTGCGGTACGGAGTGCTATTATTTTGCATATCCTTCCTTTTAATTTCTCACTACCGCCCCAAAGGGATCTGAATATCCTCAATAACTCCAAATAGGGTCTGCAGCGTCCTTTCCCTCACACCATTACAATAATCCCGGCGATTTTCTGTTCGTTCATAAGGTTACGCCCCTATGTACCTCATGAACTCGTCTTTGGCGTATTCTTGCAGCATGGTTCTCACGAAATCTCTAATTCCTACTTCCACATAATCAAGAAAATCACTCAGGCCTTCAAACTCAAGCTGATCTTCATAACCCTCTTGCTCAAATGTTTCTTGATCAATAACCTCTTGCTCTGCTACTCTTTTTTCCATACGGCTTCTCCTTCCTTACTTTTGGAATACTACCTCAAAAAATTTGTAGGCTGGAAATTTTTTAAATTTTATTCTAAATAGTGACAGGTATTGACGAAAACTATTTACGATGAAGCTAAGATGATGCACTCCCCAAAGGACGTAATCGAGAAGATACGAAGAAAAAGGTTCGGCATAGGCCTTTCACTAGAGGATACGTCCGATGATGTTAGAGAATTTATTCTTGACAAAGAAGAAGTTCTGGATAGAGCTGCCAGACTTGCAAAAGATATCAATACACAGAAGCCTCGGTTAATTTTTGAACTTGTCCAGAATGCAGAGGACAATGAGTATGAAGATGGTGTGGAACCCCTTCTGAGGTTTATTCTGAGGCCAGATTGCCTGTTAGTTCAGAATAATGAAAAGGGATTCAGAGAAGAAAACGTTGATGCAATCTGTCTAATAGGGGGTACGACCAAGAAGAGGTCTCTCGGCTATATCGGTGAGAAGGGTATAGGATTTAAATCTGTTTTCCTCGTCACCACTGAGCCACAGATCTATTCAAATGGTTTTCATTTCCGGTTTGTATATAAAGAGTCAGATCCAACAACAATGATCATTCCTGAGTGGGTCAAGAACCCTCCTGATTTTATTGACCTCTCGCAAACAAATCTCGTTATGCCACTGGGCTCCATGTCTGTCCGAGAGGAGTTGCTTGCTTTTCTTAAGGAAATCCATCCGTCCCTACTCCTCTTTCTGCAGAAACTCAGGAAGATAGAAATTCAGGACTTGATAGGTAATTCTTTCACAGAGATCAGGCGCAGAGAAGAGAATGAAAGGGTCATAATATCAACTGGTGATAAAGAGGAGCACTGGAAGGTTATAAGGAGATTGCTGGATGTGCCGTCCGACCTGTGCGAGGAAAGAAGGAAAGATGTGACCCAGACAGAGATTATCCTGGCATTTCCTTGCAAACTCGATGGGACTCCAGAGGTCACGAGAGAACAATATGTGTTCTCCTTTCTTCCCGTCAGAAAGGAGGGCCTCAGGTTCATCATTCAGGCCGACTTCCTGTTGGCGATAAACCGTGAAGATATAATAAAACATAGTTCGTGGAATAGATGGCTGAGAGATAGTATTGGCGAAGCATTCGCAAAAGCAGTGGATCATCTTAAGGCAGATAAGAAACTCAGGCTTTCCTTTTTCCAGTACCTAGACTTCAGCGACGTGAAAGATGAATTCTTCTTAAATGCTGTTGAACAGATTTTTCAACACCTTCAAAGGTTGGAGTGCGCTCTCACGGAAAGCAATCAATGGAGAAAGCCGGGAGAGGTTCTTACCGCGAGCAAAGAAGGAAGAGAGCTAATATCCAATGACGATGCAATAAGACTTTTCGGCAAGGAATATCTATCCAGCAAGGTTCTAGGTAAGAGTTCTGTTCTCCGGGAGCTCGGCATACTTGAAGTCTCAGCAAGAGATCTGATCAAGTGTCTTGAACAGACCGAGTGGCTTACCAAAAAGAGCGACGAATGGTTTTATAAGCTGTTTGACTATCTCTCGAAACAGAAGCTTTCCGATGAAGAAATCGAATACCTAAAAAATCTGAAAATCCTGAAGCTCCAGAACGGAGAACTCGCATCAATCAATGAAGACCCTGTTTTCTTCCCTCCCGACAAGAAAGGAAAGGGCTACGGATTTGAAACTGAGCTCAGAATAATACGTAAGAATATCTATCGAATGATTTCGAGGAATAAGGAAAACACTCAACGGATTCTTGGCTTTCTGAGGGACTTGGGAGCGCAGGACTCTGAACCCTATCAAATTATTGAGAACCATATCCTTCCAGCATACGAAAATGATACCTGGAAAGATAAAGACACCGGGATGCTGAGAGGGTACATCAGATACATCAAGGGAAACATTGAAAAGTATGAAAAGGAAGCTGGGAAGAGATTAAACATTAA
>QMNG01000099.1 GCA_003647645.1 candidate division Kazan bacterium
GGCATATGAAATCTAGGCGCTACGACCTTTTCGATTCTGTCTTTTAAGCAATTGCTTAAATTACCGCAAAGTTTATAAGGCAGTATTCTTATCATAGTCTTGATGTTAAATGTCTGAATCTAAAAATAATAAGAAGAAAGTCAAGAAAATAGTAATCGACCCGTCCAAAATCAATATCCGTGATGATTATCCAGTTCCTAAAGCTCTTCAATCGTGGCATTCACCAGAGGAACTTACGCAGGAATTTCTGGATTTCTTCTCCGAGCTTTTAACGCTCTCAAGATACATAGCTCAACAGCTAAATGAAGGCGAAGAAGTAAGTGAAAGCATTGCTAAAAGGGCAAGTGTTGTTAAAGCTATACTCAAGGAAATCTTAGATAATACATTCTTGAGTGGACATCATCGATTTGGAATTCTAGTAGAGCTTATGCTTGATACTTACATGTCAATTTATGCCCGCCAACAGCAACAGCAACGCCAACGTTTAGTTAATGAGTTAAAAAAGAAAATGGGGTATGTGGCATGAGCGAAGAAAAATTACCAGTTCATGACACAATCAAAGTGATTGATTATCAAACGATTTATAAAACTTCCAAATGGTGGTGTGCAGTGGTTCTGGCTAATATGTTCGGGCATGATAAAGTCTTGATTTACTTGTGGCAGAATCGGAATGGACAATGGAAACGAAAACAGAAGTTCACGGTTAATTTTGAGCATGATTGGCAATTGATAAAGCAAGCGGTTGATAATTTCCTATTAAGGGTGAGGGAGGTCAGCGATGCCAACAATCGATGAAATTATTGAGTATTTAACAAGAAGAAAAGAAAAAATTCTTGTTGAAGACTTCGAGAATGCAGAAAAGAAGGAATTGCTAGAAATCTCAGTTGAGGAAAAATATAAACAGGAACTTTCATCTAAGAAAATAAAGACTGGAACACTTCTGGATGATTTAATAGGCGGTGGACTTGAGCCTAAATCTCGTCTGCTTCTATATGGCGAATATGGAAGTGGAAAAACTCAAACTTGCTTCACGATAGCTGTTCTCTGTCCTGACCACGTAATTTACATAGACACTGAGGGTTCATTCAAGGCAACCAGAATAAAGCAAATATGTGATGCGCGAGGAATTGACTATAAGGCGGTATTCAAGAAGATTCATCTTTTCCAGCCGAAATCATGGATTGAGCAAATGTTAATACTCGACAAGCTTCCTTCGCCAGCAGACATTGAAGATGGAAAAATCGGCTTAATAATTCTAGACTCGCTTTCCAAACACTTCAGAGGCATAGAATTTGCAGGCAGACAATCTCTTTCAATAAAGCAACCTTTAATCCGTGAGTGTATCGGAAGATTAGAACGAATTGCAGACGCTTATAATTGTGCTTTAATTTTAACCACGCAGATTTATGAGTCGCCGACCGCGAATCCATTTCTGCCTGATTGGACTGGACAGAAGGCAGTTGGCGGGGCAAGCTTGGAGCATCAGCCTGATTATGTCGTGTTTCTACGAAAGGCACAAGGAAATGTTAGAATAGCAAGATTAATGGATGCAAGTTGGCAACCGCAGAGAGAACGTCCATTCATGATAACTGAGAAGGGAATTGAAGACCTGCCTGAAACGAAGAAGGCTGAAAAAATAATTAAGAAGACCGAAAAGTTTGAAAGGCAATTTTATGAGATGAAGAAAGAAAAGGAGAATTGAGATGGAGTTTAAATTAACTCCACATATTTTAAAAATTCTCTGTGGGCGTGGATTCTGTAAAGACGGTAAGTTAATTTGTTGTGCCAAAAATTGTCTTTTTGCACCTAAAAATTCGCCCGACCCATATTTCGGAAGAGAAATCGAGCCGAAGGGCGAAACAATCTGTCCTCGATGTAAACATTTAGTCAAATATCCAGATGATTTAGTTTGGAATGAGCGCAAACACAAATCAATTCTCTTATGTCCAATATGTAAAAAGCAGATTTCTATGAAATCAGTGAAGTGGACTCAAGTTGTCGTTAGTCGTCATAGACGGAAAAGGCATGAATTTTATCATAAGGAATGTTGGGAAGCTATGTTTTATTCATTATATACAGGTAAGATTGATGATTCTTGTCCATTAATTCGTATAATTAAATGGATTGTGCGTGTTGAAAATGAAAGTTAAAAAAGTAAAGCCGAAAAAGTATCGGACGAAATATGCGGGCACTCGCGGTAAAGGAGTTTATGTTACGTTACCGTTTGACCCGCGAAAGGGAGTTTGTGAGGCTTGTGGACGTTCAGTGCATGAAGGCGAGATAAAGTCAACTGCCCTTCATCATTGGTGGTATGCATATAAACCAGCGACGGTCGCTAAGAATCCTTTATTAGCTTTAGAGAATACCAGTGAGTTATGTTATGGTTGCCATCAAATTGCGGATGCTATTCGGTTGTTGCTTTATAGCCGACCTGAACGAGTAGCTAAAGTTGCTAGATTACTTCGTGGCAAACAACGATTAAGATTTCTGCAAGTTCTAGAGGCAATCATGAAGGAAATGCTAAAAAACGAAAAGAATATAAGAGAGCGCGTATATAAAATAATACGAGTGAAAGAAAATGCCACGTAAAAGAAAAAGAAAATATAAGCCGAAATTCTATTTAGCACATACATTTTCACAACGTCACGTAGTCAGAGACGTTTTAATGCCAGCCCTTCAAAAGTTAGGTATTATCTGTTATAATCCATTCTATAATTCTGATGGTTCATGGCGTGAAAACCGTCCAGAAGTCAAAATGGCTGATTATTATGAACTAGAGAAAAAAATGCCTCCAAGTGAGGTGCGCGAATTTATTCTGCAACTTAAAAGGAATTATATTGACATTGTTACTGGAGACTTGGATTTGATACGGAAGGCAGATGGCATAATTGCATTTACAATTGAAGGCTCATTTGGAACTTGCATTGAAATCTTTATTTGTGGCGGACTCTTTAAATGGCTAGATATGATTGGTTATCATCTGCCAGAATTTATGGATAAGCCCGTTTTCCTTATA
>QMNG01000100.1 GCA_003647645.1 candidate division Kazan bacterium
ACGCTATAGCAACCATAGGTGGAACGATAGCGGCCTTAAAGCTTAGGGAGCCATGGGATGCCGTGGCAGCCATCTATGCTGGTCACCACTCAACCAAGTTCTGGGACTACCTTGAGGAGGCCGTGACCACTGCCGCAGCTAGAATCAAGGCTAGGGCTGGCAGATCCGTCAGAACCACGTCAATACAGATGCCATCAACCCCAGCACCATCTCCAGCTCCTGCACCAGCACCTGCGCCAACACCGGTCAGCGGAGCCGTTGGCGGCAAAGTCCTCTAGTAGACCCTGCTATCTATCGTCAGCCGCCTGAGGGCCGTCAGCGCCTCGTAAAGAACCTTATCGGCAGTCCATCCTTTTTTCCTAAAGTAGTGATAAATATCCCTCCATATCTCTAGGGTTTCCCCTCTTACCTTAATCGTCAGGATTCTGTCGGCCTTCTTGCTCGGGTAATACAAGTCTTACCTCACCCGATAACTTTATAACCCCAACTTATTAAAGCCTTTCTCGGTGGTCTGGGAAATGTCCGTTTCAAGCATAGACATTAAGAGGAATATAGCCCCACTAGGTGAGGGCAAAGGCATAAACATCTTCACTGGAGGCAGGGAGACAGTCGAGTACGTCGAGCTTAACACTGAAGAGGAAGACGCCATAGAAGCAGTCGTTATGATGGGCTACCACTTACTATCAAAGATCTCACCGTCAATAGCGAAGGAATGGCTAGACCACAAGGAGATCTTCATTAAGTTCGGAGGCGTAGCCAAAGGCAAGTTCCCAGGGCAGAAGCCAATCAAGTTCCCATCTGAGGTTGGCAGCATAGGCGTCAACATATTGATACCACAAGCACTATAGTACGCCGCAACACCATCAAGTAGCTATCCATGCTACACCAGCTATACTACCAACAGCTGGAAGCAAAACCTATCGGCCGGCACCCCAGTATACTTCCTAGGCGACGGCACCAACTACTACAAGGCATCCCCAGAGACTGAAGCCCACAGCCTAATAGTCATAATGCAGAACGGACTCATAGAGATCGGCAGCACACCAAAGATAGATCAATTCCAGCTTAAGACTGAAATAATGACGAAGTACGGAGTCTGGTCTCCTCCACCACTAGTAGAGCTACCAGTAGAACCCAACAAGCCGATACACCAGTACCCAACGCTAGGCGTCTTACCATGCTACCACGACTTAGGCGTCATGTTCGGAGGAATGCCTAAGGTAAACGGCACAGCCAAGATTGCGATCCTAGGACTGGTGTTCTACGAGCACAACTTCATGTCAACGCTCAAGTACGTCAGTTAAGGGGGTAACCAACGATGACAGTAACCCTAACGCCTGAAGGAAGGAAGAGAGTGGTGATCCAAGCTAAGGGCCCAGCCTCGGACGCCACCGTCGGAGCAACCTCAGCCTCAACTATAACCCTGTCATACCAAGACAACCCGCTAAGCCTAATACTTGAGGTCAGAAGCATAAGCAAGGTATCAGGGCTACCCAACGGCATCTGCATATCAACCATAGAGCCGAGCACCACAGGGATCTCAATGAAGGTGTTCAACGCAACCAGCTCTAACGTTACTATAACAGCCAACTCTGTCACCGTAGAGGTAGAGGTTGAAGGAGAGTAAACCAAGACGTAAAACCCCAATCTTTTTTCTTTTGTCTAGCAGCAAAGCTTTTTAAAGGCAAGGTACCCTCTCTCTTTTAGAGGGTGTGAGATATGGATGGGAAGATATTAAGGGAAAACGACCTGTTAACCATATACATCCCAGCAGCCAACAAGGCCCTGCTCTTCAGAATAAAATCAACAAACAAATATACCACTATGAACTACGGGGCTCTACCATTTAGCTCGGGTGACACGTTGCCTACGTATGACGGCGGCTCCGCAAGCGTGCCAGCCGACGGAGTGATGCCCGCCAGAGCCTACACAGAGACCGGGATAAGCTTCCCTATGAGCGGTGCATACGACGAGACAGACATGTGGTTCCTGCCAAGCAAGGAGTACAGGGACAGGCTGTTTCACGTCCACATGTTCGTCACGCCTGCATGGCTTAGAGTCGACGTGCAAATACCCAAGGGGGTCTGGCAGTCTAGGTTCCAGAAGGACAAGATAATAACGGGAGTAGAATAGGACTTCAGCTCCAACAGGGGCTACATAGAGGTAATACACCTACCGGGGATACATTACGGCTACAGGTTCGGAAACGACACCAACATGCCTGTATACACATTCGTCAAGTTCATATATGGAGAATACGTGGTCGAGATACCTAGAGACGTCGATTTAATATTCAACGTTCTAACCAGGAGGGTGACGTCCTACTGGTATACAATGCCAGTTCAAGTATACGACTCAAGCATAGCTGAATCCCTACCGAAGGCGTATGGCATAGATGGCTTCCCGCTATATGGAATACACGAGGAGGCCAAAGCCAAGAGCGAATATAAGAGGATATTAGAGGGGGTGAAGCTGTAATGGTCTCCGAGCTGTTTACGGTTACATGTGCAACCGACGGGTCAAATACGACCGGCACGACCACGATGACCAGCGACATAATATACGGCAGCGTCAATTACATAAGGATACCGAAGGGAATGAAGGCCAAGATATGGTGCAAGAGGATATCAGGCGACGTCGCCACCAAGTTCACGATACAGTACAGCCACGACGTCGGCTTCACTTCACCTAAAACCGTAAGCGTCGAGAGGATAACCAGTGAAGGCGAGATAACCCTAGAGAAGAGGAGACCCATAATACTCAGGGGTCTGACCGGCAACGAGGCCTTCAGAGTGACGTGGGAGCAGGCGTCAGCCGGAAACGCCTTCATGGAGCTTGAAGTGGAGCTAAGCGAGGACTAGGCGGTGAACCATGGGGAAAACCAACCCTTTCTTTCCATTTATAGTCACAGCCATACTGTTAGACCCGGAAACCCTGAACAGGCAGATGCAAGCTGCATCCGAAATGCTGAGGTTTGAGCCCAAGAAGCTCATGATACCGAACTACAGGTTGCC
>QMNG01000101.1 GCA_003647645.1 candidate division Kazan bacterium
AGTATTGTCCTAAACCTGCTAAGAATATCTTTAACGTCGAAGACTGCTCCTCTAAGATCCTCTTTTTCATACATTGCAAACGCTTTTTCGAGCTCATCAAATATTCCTATGAAGTCTATGATGAGCCCGTACTCCTTTACGTCACGGTAAGGTCTATTGACTCTTGCGATGGCTTGTAGAAGCCTATGCCCTTTTAATGGCTTATCAAGGTACATTGTCTGAAGAATTGGTGCGTCGAAACCTGTTAGGAGCATGTCTGTTACGATAAGTATTCGGGGATCCTCTTCTGTTCTAAACTTCTCTATAATTTTCTGAACAGCGGCCTTGGGATCGCTTACGTGGTATTTCTCCGTTAATTCTCTCTTGTATTCTTCGATTAAATTGTCTTTCTCTAGACTTTGAAAAGTCATCACGGCTTCGCTGTATTCTGGCGGCAAATATTTATCCAAGGCTCTCTTGTATATTACACATGCTCTCCTACTAGTAGCTACAACCATAGCTTTGAATCTACCATTAACGTTTTCCAGAAAATGCTTCGCCACATATTCTGCAACCTTATCTATCCTTTTAGGGTTCTCAAGAAATATTTTGAACTTCCTAACATCAAGCTCCTTGCCTATGCGTTTCTCAATTCTTCTTCGAACCGTTTCCGGTAATTCGTCGAACTCAGACTCTAAGAATTCTTCGAGAAGTTCCCGTTTAAGTTTATAATCAAAAGGGCCAGGTTGATAAGCTATTCTTACCGTGTACCCGTCACTTATTGAGTCAAGTATGAAGTACTTGTCTAAGTAGAGCTCGCTTGGAGGGCTAAATTTCGCGAAAGTGTTTTTCAACGGATTCCTTCTAGGCACAGGAGTACCTGTGAAAGCAAAGTAGTTGGCTTTCTTCAGGAGCCTCAACATTTGCTCAGCTAATACACCATACTGTGTCCTATGAGCTTCATCCACAAGTACAACAATATCCTCCCTGTCCACAACAGTGCCGGGTCTTGATTTAGCCGCTGCTTCAAGGAGTTTCTCGAGCATTTCAAACTCTTTAGGCAGAAACTTCTGAATAGTAACCACGAACACTCCGGGCTCCCCACGATAGTTATTGTAATTTAAAACTTGCCTGAGTCTAGCGATACTATCGATAAGCTTCGGCTTCACCTCAGGGCCAAGGTCTAGTTTGGTGAGGTTCTCATAGTATAGCTGGTTTTGGAGCTCTACTCGGTCAACAACGAAGAAAACCATGGGATTTTCAAGTAGCCAATAAAGTTTCATGGCGGCAAAAATCATTGTCAACGTCTTACCACTACCCTGCCAGTGCCAGATAAGGCCACGGTCAACATTAGTCTCTCCTTTGAGTCTCTTTAGGACACGTTCTACAATCTTGTTAGCAGCCCTATACTGCATGTACCTAGCTATAACCTTGGTTTCCCTACCTTCCTCCATTCTGAAATAGGTGTAAAACCTCAGAATATCGAGGAGCCTCTCAGGCTTTAGCATCTCGATAACCGAGTCTATTGAGTCCAGACCCTTCTCCCTCCACTCATAAATAGGGACAGCATCGACCCTAACCCAGGGCACGATAGGGAAGTACCGGGCAACAGCTTCAACAGCTACACCAACCTGAACATACTTGTAAAGCTCCGGAACATCCTGCTCATAACGCTTAATCTGCAAGAAGGAATCACGCCAAGAAACACCAGGGTCAGTAGGACTCTTAACCTCGATATTTACCAGAGGAATACCGTTAACATAGAGAACCATGTCATTCCTTATTTCCCTGACACCAACATGAGTAACCTGCCTAGAAACAATAAACACGTTCCTACCGGGATTACTATAGTCTATTAGCTTGAGCCTAGCAGAAGTACGTGTCTCACTAAGCTTAACAGGAACACCAAATTTAAGATACTCGAGAACCTCACGGCCACCCTTAGGCCCATAGGTGCGTCCCTCAAGAAGCGAGATAGCCTCAGAAATATCCTCCTCAGAAACACCCGGGTTAAACTCACGAATCTTACGCCTCAAAACACCATAGAGAAGAGGCTTATCCAGCCCCTCCCGCTCTAGACTCGAAGAATCAACATACCTCCAGCCACGCCTAACAAGCTCATCAACAATATAATCCTCAAAACCCCTCTCTCTAACCAAGAAAAACCACCCACTTAAGAAACACGTTCAACTCTTACCCTAACCCTGCCAGTTAACAGAATATTCATCAAGCCGCGCATCAATCGTTCAAGTTTTTCTTTACGCTGTTCTTCTGCTTGAATCCACTCATCTATGCTCCAAAGAATGTCAGCTATTTTCTGCTGCTCTTGATAAGAAGGTAACGGAATTAAGAATTTCTTTATCAAACCTAAGTTGATACGTTTAAAGGTGGAGCCAGTCTGTGCTCTTAACAGTTGTATTCTAATTATATTAGAGTTTAGAACATAAAGTAAGAATTTAGGATTAATTTTCTCTGTAGCTCTTATCGCCACTAGGTCCTGACCTAGCGCAAAAGGTTCTTCTGTTAATACTATCCCCGCTATCCCAACTTTGGCGTTTCTCGTATAAATGATATCATATTTTTGAGGTTTGTATTTTTCTGTCAAATCAAGATATTCTTCATAGCTGGTTCGTGGTGCTTCCTTTAAATCTATATAACCCTCTCGGACATTCCTCGGTAGAAGAACTGGAAAACCGTGCGAGTAATATTTGGGCGTTCTGTGTTTACAATCAAATATCTTAGCAATGTTAACTAGATGGGATAATTCCCATTCCTTTGGTATTTTCCCTATTGGTGTGTCTTTGAACTCTTCGTGTCCTATTCCCTTAGTTAACAGTTCCTGCATTAGGGCTTTCTTGAATCTCTTAAGCCTTCCTATAAGACAATCAGCAGCCTCGATAGCCCTGTCCACTGTGGAGAGAACCTCAGCAATACCCCACTGCTCCTCCAAAGGAGGAAGGGGAATCTGTAAGCTGAGGAGTTCCTGTCTCTTTATTCC
>QMNG01000102.1 GCA_003647645.1 candidate division Kazan bacterium
AACAAAATGAATACTATCAGTATATACTTGAATCCCGGAAGATACATCAAAATAAATAAAAATAAAATAATTATTATAACTTACCCAAAAACTCAGAAGCTAGAAAACGCCTAACAAACTCGCTCCCGCTCAATCTGAAATACTCAACGGAATACCATAATGCTTCAAGACTAATTGCTGGATAGCTGGAAAAAATTTTCCTAAGCTTCTCTTTTTCCCTCTCCCCTAGTTTACCGTACATCTTCTCGAACTCTCTGATAATATTTCTTATATAAAATTCCTTGAGGATGTCCTCATCTAGCCTTAGAGCAGTCATAGGATCTATAAGCTCAAATCTGCCTAGAAAGCCTGTATTCAGCATCTGGAAAAAGAGGAGTTCGAAATCATCGAGGCCTACCGCGCCGCTCAGGTATAGTTTCAGCAACTTTACTAAGTTATCGAATCTCTCCCTGTTGAGTATCCTCCCCCTGTCATCCAGTACTTCCGGAATTTTGACACACCAGCAGTGATCAAATCTTGTGTAATCGAGTAGTTTTTCAAATCTCTTTATCCTCTGCCTCACAGCCTTAACTAGTTTTCCGGAATTTGTCAAACTCCTACCTACGGCGAGTTCAGCGTAATCTGCGAAGTGCCTAGCAAGTTCCATAGCTTTAAGATATGTCTCGAGGACGTCCCTATACTCTCCGTCGGCTACGCTGGGCATGATTTTAACTATAGCTTTTACACGTTTGTTAGCGGTCTCCCTGATCTTCTCTGTCGATGAACATAGGCGGTTCCTCTTAACTTTCCTTTCCTCGTGAATGCTCTTAAAAGCTTCAAGCCAAAAGTATTCAGCGATAAAATAGACTTCGAAAACGTATCTTACAGTATCTCTCCTCTTGCTCCGGCAGTACCTCCTTATCCTCTTCACTCTAGAACACCCTCAAGCTGTCCAATCCATGCCGAAGCCCACTTCAACAACTTTTCGAATAGTTGTCTCTTAGCCATAACCTGAACTTTGAACTCCTCAACGGCCTTCAATTTTTCCTTATCTCCAGCGATCCTAGCATATCTTTCAGCCTCTTCTAGGGCTACTATTGCCTCGTCGCACTTCCAAAGCCCCTTCTCACTAATTTCCATTACTTCGTAGAGCTTATTGGTCTTATCTCTCAATGTCTCCTTAGACATTTCTCGCAACGAAACACTGAAGCCAGGCTCTGGAAGTGGAAGATTAGAAGCCCCGATATCCTCTAGTATAGATTGGGCTCTATTCATAAGCTCGTCGGCCTCAGAGTTCACCGTTTTAGCGTAGTTCATATTTTCATAGTACATATTTTCGGCACTCTTCAAAGCGCTTACTGACACTTCATCTAAGGGAGTTGATATTTCTCTAGGAGCAATAATCAGCATGTATAGCTCCGTCCACTTAAGCCCATATCGCATAATCTCTTCAGCCTCGCTAGTTTTAAGCGGGTATCCACGAAATATATAGTCGTACTCTTCTATCTTTTCTTTAACTTTCTCTATCAGTTCTTGATCGTTCAGCAATTCAGCATAAACCGTCAACTCGCCCAACTTACGGATGGCATCCTCAACCTGCATATCGGGCATTCTCCACTCCTCAAGGAATTCTCCAAGCCTTTCAAGCTCACGCAGAATCTCCCTCTTCTTCCTAAGCCTAGCTACTTCTATTTCATGATAAACCTCTGGTTGTAGCACTCTCTCAGCTTCAAGGTAGTAGAACAGCATCCTCCAGGTTTTGTCCGTGAAAAGCCTGTTCCAGGCGTTCTCCTGTCCCTCAGCCAACAATCTCTCAAACCAGCCGAGCTCTCTAAATACTGCTTTTAGCTCTGGCTTCTCGGCGACTCTAAAAGTCGCAACTGCTACTGTTACTCTCTCTATCTTCTCCTCACGAGTAATGAAGAAGTCGAATCCCCTTAAAGTACCAGAATACCAGTCCGCCAGTTCTTCAAACTTTAGCTTCACACCCCCAACTTCGACCAAAGTTTTAGGATAAAGCTCTGCTAATGCATCTACAAATCCTCTCCAGTACTGGAACTCCTCGGCACTAGACCAAGCTAGACCTTTCTTAGCCAAGTTAATAGCCTTCTCGAAATCCGCGGTAAACGCGCCTTCCTTAAAGCCTTTAATATAGGTTTTAGTGTAATCGTCGGAAATCCTGAGGGCGTAGTTTACTACGGAGGGAGTAAATTTGCCCGTAAGGCTCCACCTTAAAATTTCGTCTTTCGCCCTGTATAATAGGTATGGCTTCGCGTCGCCGACTTCCACGATCTCTCTAATTTTCTTAGCTAACTCTTCGTCAACAACTGAAATCTTCCCAACTAAAGCATAGAGCTTCTTTAAATCCAGTACTCCCTCATCTACATACCTGAAAACTTCAGCGTCGATTTTCCGGATTAGTTTATCAACTTTCCTGTTCAACAGCTCTAAACTCTTAAGCTCTACACCTGTAATCCGAGCCTGATGAGTTGCTCTCCAAATCCTGCCTTTATGGACTAAATCGGCTATTTCGGGATAGCCCTTATCGTAGGCTTCACGTCTAGCAATCTTCAACAGATTGGGTATTCGTCTAGCTCCGTAAACTTCAATTCCTTTTTTTACACCTAGAACAACGGCTATTATAGCCAAGTCGAGAGGCTTGAGAACCTGCAATAGAAAGCTTGCCTTGGCTAGCTTCACAGCTTTATAAGTGAGTTCGGGACTACCCTTTCTCTCTGCCAGCCAGTCGAGCACCCTATATCCGATGTGGAGCGCCGCTGGGATAGGCTTCATCATGCTTATCCTAGCCAAGGTCTTAGCTTTGCTCCATACAGAGGAAAGGTACGGCGCTGAAAAATCCAAAGCCTTCTCAGCGGACTCGACGCTTTTAACCCCCATACCCGCGAGTCTCCCTATCAAGCGTTTATCCTCAACCTTCCTGGGAACATCCCCCGGCTTATCGAGGATTTTTTC
>QMNG01000103.1 GCA_003647645.1 candidate division Kazan bacterium
CATTTTATTCAAGCCTTCTCGTGGGAGTTTTGCGTTGCATCTAACATTCTCGCCCTGACTGTTCCTTATATAAGAAGGGATACCCCCTCCCCCCTGTGGGTGTGTGCTAATGCCAAGTTTTCACGAGTAACAAATTTTTCCCGGTATGTAACACGGGGTAACACTTTTCTTGTAAAATTTATGATAACACTTTTATGGAGGGATGTAACACTGGGTAACACTTATGGGATAGAACATAACACATTGTGATATTTTAGAGGGGTGTGGAGCATAAGAGGTAACACGGCAGGAGGTGGTTATGGCATAATGTATAACACGATAGGAATGAGGATGGTATAGCAAGTAATACAACAAGAGGGTGAAGAGCATAATGGATAATATCTTAAAGGAGGAGAAAGCATAACAGGTAAGAATTCCTTGTGAAGCATGATGCAATGTATGACACTGAAGGAGGCAAATGTAATACAATGTAATATTTCCAGGCGGTATGGAGCATAAAGAGTAATACCTTAGGAGGCTAATGAGCATAATAGGTGATATTTCTTTATGAATGCAGCATAACATGTAACACAAAGGGAATGGCATAGCATAATGTATAACACTCAGGTGATGGCACATAACATAGTGTAACACGAATGTAGCAATTCTTATGATCATACGAATGGGGTTGAGAATAACACAAGGTGATACTCTTGGCTTGTTTTTTATGATAACACAAATGGCGAAAAGGTAACACAAAGTAACATTCCTAGTGAATTTTGTATGATAACACGAATGTAGAGGAATGTATTATAGTGTGATATTCTTTAGGCAGAAGGTGTGATAACACGAATTGAGGCAGAGATAACACAGAATAACACACATGAGGCAAAAGGTATGATCATACAGAATAGGCAAGGTGTATCACGATGTAAGAAGAATTAAGTGGAATGTGTGATAACACAAATGCAACAGGAATTATGCAGATGGTAACATAAATATGGGAATAATAATACGCATAAATTGTGTGAGAAATTGGCTAAAAATTCATAAAGGCAATTCAAAAAAATAATAGAGGGATAGGTTAGCAATCCCAACCCTCAACCATCTTTTTAAGGTTTTCTAATTTCTCCTGTGCTTTCTTTATGGCTTCCTCCGCTTCCCATATCTCGGAGAGGAGGATTTCTTTACCCCATGCTTTTTCCCAATCTCCCATTTTTATCATCTCCCCGCTTATTCCTTCAGTAACTCCTCTATCCATGACCGCACTATCACATAAGCGGTTTTCTCCCCTCTGAATAGCATCCTTTCTTCGTTATTTCTCGCTCTTGCTATCTCTCGCTCGCTCTCCGCTATCTCCTTATCCAATCGCTGTTTTATTCTTATTGCCTCAGCTTTAAATTCTTTATAGCTTTTCATTTTACATCACCTTCCCTTATATGTTGGTGGAAGCATCAAACCCTTAAGGGTATCCTCATATTCCCTTCCACCATCCCTTATTATTTTCTCTACATCTTTTCTTAAAATTCTATCCCTCGTGTCTGCGTCCTCTTTTGGCACTGGTATCCACATTCCGCATCTATACACCAATCTTCCTTCAGCGTCTATTTTGCCTATCCCTATTCCGCCATCCTTTGTATGGATGGTTACATATTCCATCTTTTGCATCTCACACCACCAATAATAGGTATCTTTATGTCTATATAAAAGGGTTTCGCTCGCCTATAAAATTCTTTCAATATAAGCATCATATTTGTTGCATTATGTATGTATGTGAGGCGGGTATGAAAAGCGATGAGAGGGATAACACGCGATGTGTCATTCATCCTGGAAGAGTAACACCACATAAAGAATAATACACATTCATAGAATGCGCATAAAGATTAAGACTAGCGTGGATTATGAAATATTATGCGCTTTTGATTAGAATGTTATTACCTTCAGCATATTATCCCTGATTGCCTTATGATAAGATTTTCTTTAAGAATTGTGTGATTGCGTAGCACCAAGCCATGATTCTTATGAGAGATTATGTCAAAACATAAATTTTCGCAAAGGGATAACACGAGCAACATAAGGGATGAGGGCGATATGAATTGATAATACGAATCTGGTGTGAATTCACACGGGTTTGGTGTTAATGCTTATGACCTTCCCTCGTGAGCGATAAGAATAGGTGTGCTTTTCCCTCGATCGCCTTAACACCAAATAAGAAAATGCACACATGTGGGGATTTATTGGGTAGAATTCTTTAAGCTATTGAAATTTTTTTAGTTGTGAAGCAAAGGTATTTAAATAGGGCTAAATATAGGGTTAATTGGTGATGTGTGAGATGGCAAAAAACACTACACCACAAAAGGAAGCGGGTAAGGAGAGTGGCGATTCCTTACCACAAAAGGAGGAAAGCCAAGTAAAGAAGGAAGAGGTAAAGGAGGAGGGAGGATATGTTATACAGGTGTCCCCACAGATAGAGGGAGAAGAGGGATGGCTCAGCGTAAAAAAGGAAGGAAAGATATTCGTATTTAGCAGTAGGCAGAATGCAGAGGAGTCCTTAAATCGAGTGATGAGTAAACACCCGGAGATGGTAAGAGGGCGAGTCATGCGAGTAGAGCAAAGAGGGGATAGACACCTGCTGATACCGGAGATAGAAATTAGCGGTAAAGAGGTAGTCGAGCATAACAAGGAAATACTACCCAAAGAAATGCAGGGATACATAAGCGAGGATATGCTGGAGTTTATGAACGAGGAGGAGATACAGGGAATCAGGTCCCTTATTGCGGACCTCATAAGGAAGAAGGAGGAAGTCGCAAAGTTCGGGAGGATAGCAGTGCAAAGGAGTGCTTTTAAGAAGGATACGAAGAGGGTTAAGAGGATGGAAGAGTTACAAAAGAAATACCATAAGAGGAAAGAAGCGTTACAAAAAGCGAAGGAAGCTTTCGAGAGGATAAAAGAGA
>QMNG01000104.1 GCA_003647645.1 candidate division Kazan bacterium
CCTACACGCTTTCGTGGCACTACCGCAACCTCGGCGACTACGACCAGAGCGGCACGGTCGGCATCTCCGACATCACGCCCATTGCTATGCATTACGGCGAAACCTACGACCGGGATATGGAGCCTAACTGCCTCCTCGCGGTCATTGACGGCAGTGGGAATGGCGCTATAGACATTGCTGACATCACACCCATTGCGATGTGCTATGGGGTGGAGTGTGTGGGGTATTCCGTTGAGAGTTCGGAGACTCCTGAAGGTATATATGATGAGCTTGGCTATACGGACCTTGAATTCGCCGCAGGAGATGGAAGGAAGCAGTTTAGCCCTGCAATGAGCCTTACTGTCGGAACATGGGTGCGAGTCGTACCAATTGACAGCGCACAGGGCACAGGTACTTCGAGCAGTGTGGTGGAAGTATTTGCACTAGGCGAGTGGCACACTATGACCGTGGATAGTGGGGGAGAGGTTGGAGAGTATATATCTCTAGCCGTTGTGAATGGGTATCCTGCTATGAGCTACTACTCGTCTGATCGCCATATTAAGTACGTCCGCGCAGATGATTCAGATGGAGCCTCATGGGGCAGCCCCGTCACCGTTGATTCCTCTGAGTATATGGGCAAGTACAACTCTCTAGCAGTAGTTAACGGGAGGCCGGCCATAAGCTACTATGACGATTACAGCCAAGCCCTCAAGTACGTCAGAGCAAACGGTCCAGATGGCTCATCTTGGGAGAGCCCCATAACACTGGATAACGACGGTAATGTGGGCTATTACACTTCCCTTGCCATAGTCAACGGATACCCGGCTGTAAGCTACTATGACGCTACCAACCAAGCCCTCAAGTATGTCCGTGCCAGCGATGCTGACGGCTCCTCATGGGGAATCCCCTTAACTATAGATAACGAGGGGACTACTGGCTTGGACTCATGCCTTGCCATTGTAAACGGATATCCTGCTATTGGTTTCCGTGATGCTACCAGCCAAGCCCTCAAGTATGTCCGCGCTAGCAATGCGGATGGCTCAACCTGGGGGACCCCGGTAACTGTGGACAGCTCGGTAGCTGGCTTGTACGCATCCCTAGCTATAGTCAACGAAAATCCGGCTATAAGCTACTATGACAGCGCCAGCCAAGTCCTCAAGTATGTTCAAGCTAGCGACGAGGAAGGCTCCTTGTGGGAAAACCCCATCACCGTAGATAGTGTAGAGTGGATCGGCTACGTCACCTCTCTTGCCATAGTTGACGGATATCCGGCAATAAGCTATTGCGACTACACCAACTCCCAACTCAAGTATGTTCGCGCCAGCGATGCTAACGGTTCCTCTTGGGGAAGCCCTCTTACTTTGGATAGCTCGGGCGGTTATACCTCTCTTTCCGTTGTCAACGGATATCCTGCAATAGGCTACCGTGGCGGGGGTGACGGCTACGTTAAGTATGTCCGCGCGGTCGATCCTGACGGCTCCTCCTGGGGAGACCCAAATGTCTTAGACAGCGGGAAGAATGTCGGGTGGAGCAGCTCTCTTACCACGGTCAACGGATATCCTGCTATAAGTTACTGTGACTCTACCAACCAAGCTCTTAAGTATGTTCGCGCCAGCGATGCAGACGGCTCATCCTGGGGAAGTCCCATCACCATAAATAGCGCAAAATATGTTGGCCATTGCACCTCTCTTACCGTTGTCAACGGATATCCTGCTATAAGCTACGGTTACGACCACGCCTGTTACTACGACCTAAAGTATGTCCGTGCCGGAGATGCTGACGGCATATTCTGGGGAAGTCCTATTACCGTGGCCCATTCTGGCGGCGGCGGTTCTCTTGCCATAGTCAACGAGTATCCAGCTATAAGCTACTATGACACCACCAACCGCACTCTCAAGTATGTCCGCGCCAGCAATGCAGACGGCTCTTCTTGGGGAACCCGGCTTACCGTAGATGGGGCTTGGGGTGTTGGCGGTTCTTGTTCTCTTTCAATAATCAGTGGATATCCTGCTATGAGCTACTATGACAGCACAAATGGTGCTCTGAAATATGTTCGCGCCACCAACGAGAACGGTTTTTCTTGGGGAAGCGCTTTTCATCTGGATAATGCGGGAGGCCCGGGCACTTCTTTAGCGTCAGTCAACGGATATCCGGCAATAAGCTACAGTGACAACGGAAACCTCAAGTACATACGCGCTAACGACGAAAGTGGCTATTCTTGGGGAGCCCCCATAACTCTCGACACTGCTCTCGGGATTCTGGGCGGGCAAGCCTCGCTCGCTATAGTCGGTGGACGTCCCGCCATAAGCTACTACGATGACACAAAGGGTCACCTCAAGTATGTAAGCGCCACGGATGCGGATGGGTCCATCTGGAGCAGCCCCATAACCGTGGATAGCGAGGGATATGTTGGATGGTGGAACTCTCTCGCCGTTGTCAACGGACATCCTGCTATTAGCTACTGGGACAAAACCAACCGCGGGCTCAAGTTCGCCATCTATTACTAAGAAGAAGTAGCGAGTAGCGTGGGGCGAGTAGCGTGGGAAGAATACAGAGCGGCGCTGATAAGCCCCGCCTACCCAGGGGGATGGGAGATTCGTGAATCGCCCCTACGGGTTATTTCCGTCGCCAGTTATGTCTTGCTGACGACTGAGGACTGATAGCCGACGACTGCCTGCTTCCGGCTGATATAATCCAGTGCCTTGGCAAAGCCTCGCAAAGTCCGCGCGCGGTGCTATTTCACCGGAATCGTGCAGGGCGTGGGTTTTCGCCCCACGCTGCACCGGTTCGCCACCGAGCTCGGCCTGGCCGGCTGGGTTCTCAACTCGACAACCGGCGTGGTCTGCGAAGTTGAGGGCGCGGAAGAAGCGTGCCGAAAATTCTTCCGCCGGATGCAC
>QMNG01000105.1 GCA_003647645.1 candidate division Kazan bacterium
GGCGAGAGCATCCTCCCCAGCTCCACCAGCCCCTGGCCCAGAATGCCGTCGTCGTTTGTGGCGAAAACTCGGAAGGCGCTCTTAGGGATCGCAGCCACGCGCCGATTCTATCACGGCGGCGCGCATCTCTCCGTTTAGATGGTCAGCCTGTGATGCCCCGCCTGCAATCGTGCTTACGGCAATCAGAATTTCCGGACATTCTTCATCGTGTTACGGCAGTCAGCCGTTCCGGCAAAGAGCTTGTGCGCTGGCCTAAGCTGTGTTATTAACTTACAGCTATCATAGAATCACCCACAACCGCAATGCACAATTTGCGAGGCACTCTGGTTGTTTCTCTTGATTTTGAGCTTCATTGGGGAGTACGCGACAAGAAAGCGGTTAAAGCATACAAGCGCAATCTCCTTGGTGCACGCTCTGTAGTGCCACGCATACTGGAAGCGTTTCAGTATTATGAGATCCACGCAACGTGGGCTACAGTTGGGTTTCTGTTCTTTGATAGCAAGGCCGAGCTGGTTGAGCATCTACCTGCGCTGAAGCCGCAATATGCCTGCTCCAGACTCACCCCTTACGGCGACATAAGCGGCATAGGCGCAAACGAGGAGGCAGACCCTTTCCATTACGCGCTTTCGCTGATCAAGGCAATTGCCGCCCATCCCAATCAGGAAATCGCCACGCACACGTTCTCACATTACTATTGCATGGAGCCAGGGCAGGACCTGATGGCGTTCAGAGCGGATATTGAAGCCGCGGTCGCCATTATGCGGAAGAACAACCTCACCCCTGAGAGCATAGTCTTTCCACGGAACCAGGTGAATCCGGAGTACCTTGCCGTCTTGCCTGAATACGGAATTACCTCTTACCGCGGTGCTCCGTGGTATTGCGTGGGAAGAGAAGAGTCCCTCATCTCCTCCTACATCAGAGCTGCTGCGCGCTTGCTGGATGCTTACGTCCCCATCTTTGGACACAACACGTGCTCGTATGGGCAAATGCAGAGGAGCATGCCATTCAACATCCAGTCAGACCGCATGCTCCGTCCGTATTCCCGGCGCTTTAGGACGCTTGAACCGCTGCGGCTCCGGCGGATTCTAGCCGCCATGGAGTTCGCGGCCAAGAAGAAGCGGGCTTTCCATCTATGGTGGCATCCCCACAACTTCGGAGTTGAGCAGGAGAGTAATCTGGCTGCGCTGGAGCGTATACTGGCTCACTACGTAAGACTTCGCGAGTCTCACGGAATGGTGAGCCGCAATATGAGAGAGCTGTCGCGTGAACTCCTGAAAGAACATAGTGTGGAACCCGCATGATCGGCACTGAAGCAAACTGTCAATAAACACCTTTGGATAGGACAGCATGGCGAAAACACAAGAGCATAGAATCGTTATGATGGCTGGACCCGTCCGGTCTACGCGCATCATTTACCATGCGTTGAAGAGCAGCTTGGACATTAAGGCAGTTATCATTGAAAAACAGGTCTCGCGATACAGGTTTCTGACGCGCAGAGCCAAGAAGCTCGGTTACTGGAACGTAATTGGCCAGATACTGTTCCGCTCAATCGTGGTCCCATGTTTGAAAGCTGCTTCCGTGAAGCGCGCAAGAGAGATCATGGATCATTATGGACTGTCTGATGAAAACATCCCAGAATGCGTTATCCGCCGTGTCGCATCAGTGAATGCGAATGAGACAACAGCGATTCTCAAGGAACTCAGCCCCGACGTGGTGATTGTAAACGGCACGAGAATCATCTCAAAAAGTGTTCTCAATAGCGTTCCCGCGAAGTTCATAAACATGCATGCTGGGATTACCCCGTTATACAGAGGCGTCCACGGCGCTTATTGGGCCATGGTGCAAGGCGATTACGAGGCCTGTGGCGTAACCGTGCATCTAGTGGATGCGGGAATAGACACGGGAGCTGTGCTTGAACAGGCTCTGATACCATTTGGGAGAGCAGACAATTTCACAACCTATCCATTGCTGCAGCTCGCTGTCGGAATACCTCTGCTAAAAGGAGCTGTTCAAGCTGCACTTGAGGACCGCCTTGAGCCGAAACCTGGCGCAAAGGGAGTGTCGCGAATATGGAGCCACCCGACTCTCTGGGAGTACTTGCGGTGGTGGTGGTTTCGTAGGGTGAAGTGAGGTCCCTTTAGAAGATAAGTCGCCCAATCGGCCCAGAGAAAACGGAGCGAGCGCAAGTACGCAATAGCCCTCGCACCGGCCTGTCTTCCTTGGCCGCGGGGATACGGTGGATGTCGCCTTCGCAGGATATGCTTCCTGGTTGATAGTTGCTCTCGCTAAAGGCGACGATTCTCTCCGTGCTTCGCAGCACGTTGGCCACGCTGATATAATCTCCTGCGTGGAGTCGCGAACGATCTTGCTGCTCACGACGGCAACTCTGTGGGGTGGGACGGAGAATCAAGTCTTTCACCAGGCGCGCCACCTGTCCGAGCGGGGATTTCAGGTGACAGTCGGTACGCTGGCGGACGGTGATGGCACACTGCCGCGAGAGCTGTCGGCAAACCCGGAGATAACGACCTTCTCGCTGCACACGACGAAACGAACTCCGTGGCGTGTAATGGACCTTGCCATCAGGCTCGGCGAGGAACGACCGAGCTTGATCATCGCTTACCTGTTTCACCCATATCTGGTAGCGCGAATCTTGGGCAGGCTCTTTAGGCGAATACCGGTTATCAGCAGCTTTCGCTCGGGTGGACAGGGAAAATGGCGCTGCTTTCTGGATCGTCTGACGATGCCGCTTACAGATTTCTTCGTGGTTCCAAGCGAAGACAGCGCCCGATTCGCTCGGGAAGAGCTCAAGGTACCGGAGAAGAAGCTGCGCGTCATTCCCATCGGGGTGGATGCCGAATGGCTGCGCTCACC
>QMNG01000106.1 GCA_003647645.1 candidate division Kazan bacterium
GGTTCCGTACTCCCCGTTGTCCGTTCTACGTTATGAGGCGGTTCGGGGAATACCCTATTTTGGAAACTGATCCTCCATGCGACGAGTACGTTAGTGCCCTTGAGGGTGAAGAAAGTGAAGGTGAAAGTGTGGGTTAAAGGGAAAATTGTCGAGGTTGAGCCTCGCTGCCGGATTTGCGGCTGCAAATCAGGAGAGGTGGTTCGTGGCTCACTGCATGTTTACTTCAAGTGCGCATGGTGCCGAATACTGAATGATTTAGGCTTAGAAGCAAAGCAGTAAGGGGGGCCTCATCGCATCGGGTGCCATGGTGGTCCTTGGTTAGCTTGGCCCTTGTTTTTCTTGTTTCGGCGGTATTTAAGGTTTCCAGTGGAACCGGTGGTACATGGCCCCGAGTTCCCCCTACATATACCTTATTATATTATATAGTATGTGCGGGCCCACGGGTCCGGAGCGATGAGGGTTCCCGATGGCTTCATGTGGGGAAAGGTTTAAATACCCCCGTGCACATTTCCTAACACGGAAAAACACACCACACGGGGTGCAAAAACATGTCCCAAACCCAAATAAATCAAACTCAAATAAACACCCCCGCCTCTGAAGGGGCGGGTTTTTTGGCTGAATATGAGAAAGAAGCTCTAAACGTTCTTGAGAAAACAAAATGCATGGACTTAGCTGACGATGTTAAGTTTGTTTTCAGAATTCTCAGAGACGCTGTCAAACATGCTGAGAGAAAGAATAAAGAAAGCATACTTTTGCTGCTAAATATACAGAGCAAGATAAATCAAATCGAAGAGCTTGTTGAGGAAAGAACGAGAATAGAGACAGAAGAGTACATAAAATACGAGACAGAAGACTATACAGAATTCATGATAACACTAGAAACAGCGCTTTGGAGAACAGCTGAAAAAGTACATGAAAAACTCACCCAATAAAAACTATTTTTCATGGGGTGAGCGGGAAATGATAATAATTATGAGGGATGGAAGGAAAATAAGAATTCGTGGAAACAGCATTGAGGGAAGAATAATAAGGGGGCTTCTTCCGCCAGTGCTTTTCGGGTACAATCACGGCTATGTTGGTGAAAGAAAGGAGAAAGCAATAAGAAAGCTTCAGGAGCTAGGGATAATAAGGGCTAAGATAGAAAAGGATAGATGGGGTTACTTCGCGGAATTATTGGTTGAAAACATTAGGGAAATCAAGGCTCCCGAAGGAAAATACACATGGTAAATACTCCTCACAAACAATTTTTCACGGGTGATATGTGATGTCTGAGCTTCGCAAACTGGTTTTCTACGCTAAGGTCAGCAAACAAAGCGACCGCTTAATTATTGTTATTCCTAAGGCTGTCCGCCCGTTAGCGCAGTTTATGCATGGGAAAAAAGTCAAAGTCACCGTGGAGGTGGCTGAGTGATGGTTAGGAGATACAGGAGGAAGGCTGGGCTTTCTGCCGAGGATGTGTGGGGTTTCTGGGGTGACTTGGACGTTTACGAGGACGAAGACATTTTGATTGTAACGCCGGATGACGATGATTGGCCGGAGGGGTGGTGAGCGGTGGGTAAGGGTGTTTCTCTTTTTACAATAATTCTTCTTATTATCATTCTTTGGATAGCGTGCAATGTGATATGGAAAAATGTTGTCGATGACGACTGGCCGGAGGGATGATGAGCAGTGGATGAGGATGATGTTCTTTTTGCAATAGTTCTTCTTGCCACTCTTTGGTTAGCGTATAAGAGTATTAAGGGTGATGATGTATGTCTTGGAGGCTTAAAACTAAGAAGGCTATTAAGCGTAGGAGAGATTACGTGCTGGTTTTCCGGTGTCTTGAGGAAATGAGGAGGGGTGGTGAAAGATGAAGCGTGTTGGTCCGTGTGGTGTTTTGGCGATTGTTGTTGAAGCATTGGATGAAGTGGTAGAAAGCGGTGATGACACATCTTCCAAGATTGCTAAAGGTATTTTGGAAACCGTTGTTCCATTGATTGCTGAAGCATGCAACCTCAGGGAAATGGCTGAAAGCAGCATTCCGGAAAACAAGCTCAGAAAAATAGTTGAAAAATACATGGGTGATAACATATGACTTGGAGGCTTAAAACTAAGAAGGCTATTAAGCGTAGGAGAGATTACGTGCTGGTTTTCCGGTGTCTTGAGGAGATGAGGAGAAAAGGGAGAATATCTAAGGACCAGTATGAGAAGGCAATAAAGTATCTTAGAAGGCAGCTAAGGGGTGGTGAAAGTGGGGCCTAGGCCTAGGGGTAAGAAGAGAATCAGGAAGGTTATGGTGTGGCTTTACGAAGGCGATAAGATTTATGCTACGGCCGTTCTTAGTGAAGGTGATGTTGACAATGTTTTAGACTATGTTGTGCCTAAGGGTAAAAGGACCAAGGTTGAAGTTACTATTGAGGAAGAGGAGGCGTATGCAAGGTGAGGGCTAGGCTTATGTTTGAGAAACCATTGATCAGGTGGATTTGCGGTTTCAAACCGCATCCTCCCATGAGATGTGTTAAGTATTTGCTCAGGAAACACACTGTTGAGCTCATGATGATCCGGAGGAACCAGTGCCCATTCTGTGGCAGAAGGTTTAAGGGTAGAACGTATCTTATGACACATTTGAGGAAGGGAAAGTGTAAAGCAGCCTTCTACGACTGGCTAGAAGAAGTCATGTCCGCATACTAAGAGGGGTGGTTATGTGTGCCTAAGAAGGAACACTATAGGCATACTGTTTACATTCGCGGGGAAGGCTATGAGCTTCTAAGGGAAATTGTTGAGAGGGTTAATGCGACAAAAACCGACGTTATTGTTCTAGCGCTAAAGCTTCTTAAGGAGGTTTTGGAGCTTGGCCCCGGAGAAAACATGGTGTACATGATGAGCTATGA
>QMNG01000107.1 GCA_003647645.1 candidate division Kazan bacterium
GTCATTAGCCGGCCCTTATACTTTTTAGCCAAACGAATAATTTTTGAGTCAACGTCATTTTCATTTATAAAATCGTCATCGACTATGTCCACATCCACATTGGGCTCGCGTTTAAGGTTATTCAAAGCTTCAAGACCGCGCCGACCTTTGTTGCGACGCAAGACCTCCTCCGAATCGGCTATCAGTTGCAGTTCGTCTAGGACAAAATGCGGGACAATCAATCTCCCTGAAATAAAACCAGTCTTAACTAAATCTAAAATTCTACCATCGATAATTATACTGGTATCAATGATAATCGGGTTAGTTTTGTCCTGTTCACTCGTGTCATGCTTAATTGAGCGTGTTTCCTTAACTAAAGAGTTGACCAAACTGAGAAACTGGGAAAGTGATCTGATAATATTTTCTCGTTGGGCATAAAAGAATGTTGTGACCACAGCCACAGAAAAAATATTTACCACGATCGGCAGCAACTGTCCCAAGGGATCATCTAAACCGGACAACGGCAAGGAAACAAGTGCTCCAACAGACAAACCGATCACCACACCGAGCAACGTGATAAAAAATACTGACGAAGGAATTGATAGAGAACGCCTAGCTAATACCAGATACGTGACTATCAGGCCCACCAAGATAATGCCAAAAATCTGCCACAACATAATATAAAGATAAAACCATAAAGATAAATACTAAGGATAAATTTTTAAACTTTGGTTTTTATTCTGGACCCGCCTGACTGGCTGGATTGATCGGAAGATTTCCCCACTGATTTGGCCTTTCCCTTTTTGCTGACCATTGAATCAATTTTATCACCGGCTTGTCCAATTTTTATTGTATTTCCCTTGTTAAATTCTTTGCTCAAAATTCCCTCTGCCAGAGGATTTTCGATCGATGTCTGGATTAACCTTCTTACCGGACGGGCTCCCAATTCCGGATCAAATCCCCGTTTAGCCAAAAATTCTTTGGCGTCATCAGTAACATCGAGTTTGATTTTCTGTTTGTTCACTCGCTTAATTAAGTCTTGCAGCTGCAAGTCGACAATTTTTCTGATTTCTTTGGGACCAAGCGGCTTGAACACAATGATTTTATCGAACCTGTTGAGAAGCTCAGGACGAAACGCTTTCTTAACTTCAGCCAGCACTTGGTCTTTGATTTTGTCATAATCGCCCATGGCTGTGCTCCCTTTGCTAAAGCCCATAACTGCCTGTTTGTTTAAAACTTCGGTGCCTAGGTTAGAGGTTAAAATAACAATTGTATTCTTAAAGCTTACCCGCCTGCCCTTGGCGTCTGTCAAAAAGCCATCTTCTAATATTTGCAGTAAAACGTTCATTACCTCGGGATGAGCTTTCTCAACTTCATCCAACAGCACGACCGAATACGGTTTACGCCGGACCGATTCTGTTAGTTTGCCGCTTTCTTCATAGCCAACATAGCCCGGAGGCGCCCCTACCAGCCTGGAGACAGCGTGCCTTTCCATGAATTCGCTCATGTCAATTTTGATCAGAGCATCTTTGTCTTTAAATACCTCCTCGGCTAAAACTTTAGCCAATTCGGTCTTTCCGACCCCGGTGGGGCCTAAAAACAGAAAAGAACCCATTGGCCTGTCGGGGCTACCGATGTCAACCCGAGAGCGCTTAATAGCTGAAGCAACTGCTTCTATCGCCTCTTCCTGGCCGACAACCCTTTGTTGCAAAATTTTTTCCAAATCAGCTAATTGTTCAATCTCCTTGGCCGCTAAGTTGCCGACCGGAATATTTGTCCATTGGGAAACTACCTTGGCAATATCCTTGGCTTCCAGTTTCGGCCAACCATCCTTTTGCTTCTTGCTGTGCTTTTTGTGAATCGCCTCAATCTTTTTGCGCATTCTGAGCTCCTGCGCCCGTAACTTGGCCGCCTCTTCAAAATCTTGCCTATCGATAGCTTCCTCTTTCAAAGCTACTATCTTTTCAAGCTCTTCCTTCTCTTGTTTTACATGCGGCGCTGCCAGCCCGGCGGCAATTCTCACCATCGATGCAGCTTCATCAATCAGGTCTATAGCTTTGTCGGGCAGAAACCTATCATTAATGTAGCGAACTGAAAGATTGACTGCTGCTTCGATCGACTTATCAGAAATTATCACTTGATGATGGTTTTCATAATTTTGCCGCACACCCTTAATGATCTTAATAGTATCCTCAGGCGTTGGTTCATCCACAGAAATAGGCTGGAAACGACGCTCAAGCGCGGCATCCTTTTCTATATGCTTACGATATTCATCTAAAGTTGTAGCTCCGATCATTTGCAAATTACCCCGAGCCAAAGCTGGTTTTAAAATATTAGCCGCGTCCAAACTACCCTCGGCGCTGCCGGCGCCCACCAATGTATGCAGCTCATCAATAAATAAAATTACATCTTTAGTTTTGCTGACTTCTTCAACTATCTGATTAACCCTGTCCTCAAACTCACCCCGATACTTTGTGCCGGCTACCAGTGCCGAGGGGCTCAGCGCCATTAACCGTTTATCCTGCAGATTTTCCGGGACATTTCTATTGACAATTCTAAGGGCCAATCCTTCAACTATAGCTGTTTTACCAATGCCGGGATCGCCGACCAGCACCGGATTATTTTTGGTTCGACGATTTAATATTTGGATCATCCGGGAAATCTCAGTATCACGCCCAATTACCGGATCAATTTGCCCCTCTTTTGCCATCTTTGTGATATCTACACTAAATTGGTCCAAAATCGGAGTTGAACTTTGGCTATCGGCCACCTCGCCATCTGCGCTCACCCGCACCCGCGGATCACGGCCCCGATTTTCCTGCATCAAATGTGCCAGCTGGGTCGCAATCACACCAGGATCCACGCCCA
>QMNG01000108.1 GCA_003647645.1 candidate division Kazan bacterium
GTTTCAGCTACTGATACGCGCATGGTTCTTAGAAAATGGAAATGAGCTACAAATCTTCTTCTGATTCTTCATTCAAATTCTTCACGAGCTTGTGAAGGTTCTCCTTCCTTATCTCACCCAGATGCCTTGGCTTTGGTATGTGTTTAAGCATGGGCAGCTCTTTCTTCGCGTCAGGCTTAGCAGGTTTTGGCTTTTGTTCGGGTGTAGGTTTTTCTGGCTTTGGCTCCTCTAGTTTTGACTTTTCTTTTGGTTTTCCAACCGGTTTGACGGGCTTTGGTTTGCCCTCTTTTTCAAGTGCAGGGGCTGGAAGAGCAGCAGGCTTGCGCCTTGCTAATGCAAGCACCCCAAGAATTTCAACGAGTGCGAGTAGAATTCCAACTACTGCGTATGTTATGATTCCTATGAATATCGGCAGAAGCAGGAATGCGGCTCCGTACAGGTGACCAAACCTCTTATCTGCGGCATAGCTGGCTATTAGTGCAAGTATGAGCATGAGCAGCCAGAGCAGGTTGCAGAAGAATTCATCCAGCTGAATTCCGAGACCCTCGCAACCGCTTCTTAAGCCAAAGCCCCCTGGCAGAATTATTCCACGTACTGTTGGGGGTGGCGCTATTCTGCATATGCCTGCTTCACAATAGCCATAGCAGCAGATTGCGCTTCCCTCGCCCGGTTCATCGCAAGTTTGCTTGCATTGGAACTCAGGAGGTATGATAGGCGGGGTAATGTTGGTATCATTTGTAGGTGGCTCGACTGGTGGTTCAACCGGTGGTTCTACGGGTGGTTCGACTGGCGGCTCCTCAGGCGGCTCTTCCGGAGGTTCCTCAGGCGGTTCCTCATCAGAGCAGTTGGAAAGCGTAAAGCTCGTTTCACCTGGCAGATAGCCGGCTCGCGTTCCCTCAGCCTCAAAGTAGCCCACATTATCAGTGCTTGTAGCAAATTGCACGCTAAAGCCGCTTCCAGTATTATCAGAGCCTATGATTTCAAACAGGCCCTGCGGGTTCTGCCAGAGCAGAGTAATCTGGGTGTTCGAAGTGTCTGAAGTAATTATGACGGGCTCGCCAGCACAGGTGTATTGGGCGCTGATGCCTATGCGCGGGGTTGGAGGTGGTGGCGGAGGTGCGGAGGCCGATTTGGTTACAATTACGTACTCAGTATCATTGTAAAGGCCTACAAATGAAGTTGCGTTTACTGAAATGTTGTAGTCTGCATTTGCCAAAGCATCGGCATTATATGTGTCAGTCCAAATCCCTTCCCTTATTGAGCCTGAAGTTAGAGTGAATGGAAGCCAGCCAGTCAGATTGTTATGGTCTGAATCGAATATTTTGTAGCTCGCATTTGCAACGCCCACACCAGAGTCGTTTATGCTCACCTGTATATTCCAAGAGGCGCTAACCTCAGAACCATTGGCAGGCTGCTGAATGCCTACAAGGGGCGCATATGTGCTTATTGAAAGCGTGCGGTTGCTCTCGTTGAACGTGCAGTTACTCTGCCAGTCGCATACCTGTATGTTCCATATGTACTGTCCGGTGCCCTGTGAGACCAGCCAGGTTATATTGTTTTCTACCGGGCCTTGCTCCACCTTGGTTTGGTTGACCACCACATAAGCCCATGAACCTGTGAAGTTAGCCCATAGAGAGGCATTCATGAATTCATCACCATCTGGATCAACTGCTGTGAAGTTGAAGTCTATTGTAGTATTCGTAGTGTTAGTGTTGTCTGCGGGTCCAGTCAGATTCACGAGCGGTATATTGCTCAAAACTTCGAATGTGGTTGAATTCGTACTGTTGCTGTTAGTATCAAATGCTCTTACTACGCAGATGTAGGTTCCTACTTGGTGAATTGAGAAGTTTGTTGAGTTGAATATGTCGTTAAGTGAGGTGTTGGTTGAGTTGATTTCATCCACCAGAACGGTGGAGTCTGGTGCTATTATGGTGAAGTTTACAAATAGGCTTGAGCCTCCTGGGTCAGTTACATTAGCCTGGCAGATTGTGCCTACTGAGTTGTTGTAAATAACAGCAGGAGTTGCATTGCTACTGTTTACCCAGTTGATAATGGGTGGGGCATCAATGTTCAAGGTTAGGTTGGTTTCGTTGAATCTGCATACATCCCAGTTGTCGCATACTTGAATGTTCCACAAATATTCCCCATCGCCTTGCGTAATGGTCCAGGTGATGTTGTTCTCTATTGGGCCTGTTGAAACTGGTGATTGGTTTACTTCAACTCTGGTCCATGAACCTGTGAAGTTAGCCCATAGACTTGCATTCTTGAAGTCATCCCCGTCTACATCAAGGGTTGTGAAGTTGAACATAATGGTTGCATTTATTGATGAGGTTCCATCCTTTGGTCCTGTTAGGTTTACTAATGGCGGGTTGCTGAGAACTTCAAATGTGGTTGAGTTGGTTACATTGTCAATTAGATCGAATACCCTCACCACGCAGGTGTAAGTTCCTATCTGATGTATGCTGAAGTTCGTTGAGTTGTAAATGTAGGTAAAGGGTGCGGGGGTTGAGTAATTAGTTGAATTGATTTCATCTACCAGAACTGTTGAATCTGGTGCAATTATAGTAAAGTTTACGAATAAGGGAGTTAGATCTGGACCCAAGTCAGACACTTTGGCCTGGCAGATTGTGCCTACTGAGTTGTTGTAAATAACAGCAGGAGTTGCATTACTTGAGTTGACCCAGTCGATCACAGGTAAGATGTTTGCCTTTAGAGTTATACCGATCGTGCCGCTCTCGTTTACTGTTTTGTTGGTTGAATTTGTAATGTAGCTGGTCTTATTCGCGTAGAAGGTCCAGTTGGAGTAAAAGGTTGCATTCTGCTGCTGCGCTTCGCCTGTTGAA
>QMNG01000109.1 GCA_003647645.1 candidate division Kazan bacterium
ACCCTTTCTTTTATTCCTCAATTGAAAGACGTAGCGGAAATTATTCTTTATCATCATGAGGATTATTCAGGAACAGGTTTTCCGTATAAATTAAAGGGTGAAGATATTCCTTTTGGCGCCAGAATATTGAGAATCGCTGATTCTTTTGATAATCTTACTAATCCGTGTTCGCAATCTTTAAGCAAATTAAGGATGGATGAAGCTTACAGGAAATTAGAAGAAGACACAGTCAAAATATATGACCAGAATATTGTAAGAAAATTCAGAGATGTCCTGGATTCCTTAAAGATGTCTATAAAGGAGAAAAAAAGAGTTGTTCAATTGTTGCCTGAGGATCTGAAAGCAGGCATGGTTATAGCTGAAGATATTAAAACTTCGAGCGGTATACTTATATTTAAAAAGGATGAAGCTGTTAATTCCAATATGTTGTCTCGAATGCATGAATATATCAAAATTGACCCAATAAGAGGGAAAATCAGTGTGTATGTTAAATGAGCTGTAAAGGATTTCTCCAGAAAATCGCATGAGTAAATTAGCGGAGCTAAATACATTTATAGACCAGATGCATTCTCTTTCTGCAATGCCTGCTACCATTAATAAGGTGTTGGAGTTAGTAAATAATCCAGAGTCTTCATTAAAAGAAATATCCCGGGTAATTGAAAAAGACTTTGAGTTAAGTTCGAAGGTGCTTAAAATAGTTAATTCCTCTTACTATGGTTTTAAGGAAAAAATCAGCTCGATTCAGATGGCAGTTGTAGCGCTCGGGATCAATACATTGCGCTCAATGGCAACAGGCATTTCTTTTTTAAACGCAATAGGCCATGCTTTAGAAGAAGTTATAAATTTGCAGAAATTTTGGGAGCATTCAATGGCCACAGCTGTTATTGCCGGAATGGCTGTAAAAAATATAAAGCCTGATTTTAAAGAGGACATATTTGTATCAGGCCTTTTACACGATATTGGCAAGGTTGTTTTACTGCAATGGGTTGGCAGACTGTATAAAAAAACAGAAGAAAAGTCTAAACTTGAAAATAAACCTTTATTTATGTGTGAAAAAGAATTGATAGGAGTAAATCATGCAGAGGCAGGCAGTCTTCTGGCAAAGAAATGGCATTTCCCTGAAGAAATTATATTTACTATAGAATTCCACCACCAGAAAGATATATTTCATTTAAACAGAAAAGAAAAAAAGAATATCTATGCTAATGCAGTGTATTTTGCCAACCAGGTTGCGCTGGAAAAAGAAATAGGCCAAAGCGGCGATTTTTACAGGGAAATATTGCCTGATGAATTGCTTGATTATTTGAGATTGAAGCCGTTTGATGTTGTGGAAATATTCAAAACATCTGATAGTTATATAAGACACTTAAAAAAAACAATTTAATTCTTGCTGAGCATTAGTAATGTAAGATATAATCAGTTTTCAAATGCCAGTTCGTATTGAGAAAATCATAAAAAATATTGATAAGCTTCCGAGCCTTCCCATGGTAGCAACAAAACTTCTCTCAATTGTGGATAAAGAGTTAACTGCCGCAAAAGATCTTGCAGAGGTTATAGAGAAGGACCAGGCTTTAACAGCAAGAATTCTTAAACTGGTCAATTCTGCATTTTTTGGCCTCTCGAGTAAGGTTACCACAGTATCAAGAGCAGTTATTGTGCTCGGGTTTAACTCAGTAAAAAGCCTTGGGCTTGGAATCTCTGTGTTCAACACTGTGAGCAATGTGGGCAGTGAAAAAACTGCTTTCAATAAGGATAAATTCTGGGAACATTCGCTTGGGGTTGCAGCTGGAGCAAGGCTTCTAGCAAAAAAGTTAAAGTATCCTAATCCTGAGGAAGCTTTTGTAGCAGGGCTTCTGCATGATATAGGTAAAATCATACGTGTCCAAATTAACTTATAAAAAAGCCTAACACATCCTATAATGGTGTGAGCCATAAAACTCATAACCATACAAAACATAGGAGGTTAGGCTATGAGCCATTCTAACACTATTATGGGACAAATGCTACAAATGTTTTCGAGACATGAATTTCAAAGAATAGTAAAAGAGACAAAAAGCGAACGTCACGCTCGAGGCTTCACTTCATGGAATCATTTTGTTTCCATGCTCTTCAGCCAACTTGCAGGCCATGACAGCCTGCGAGGGATTGAAGCAGGGCTGGCCACTCAATCCAAACATTTATATCATCTTGGCGTTAAACCTGTCCATCGATCCACACTATCTTATGCAAACAAAAATAGACCTCATGAGCTTTTTAAAAAAATCTTTTTTCAAATGCTGTCCAAATGTCAGCCATTAGCGCCAAAGCATAAATTCCGATTTAAAAATCCTCTTTACAGTTTGGATGTTACAGTTATTGATTTATGTTTGTCTCTTTATAACTGGGCTAAATTCCGTACCACTAAAGGAGCCGTGAAGCTCCATGTCAAACTGAATCATGCTGGCTACTTGCCAAACTTTGCTGTTATTACTGACGGCTCTGTTCATGAAACTCAGTCCGTTCGTTCTATCCCTTTAGAAACAAACGATGTCGTTGTTTTTGATCGAGGCTACAATGATTTTAAATGGTTTAACTCTCTTTGTGACAGAGGGATACATTTTGTTACCCGTTTGAAGAAAAATGCGCAATACCGGGTTGTTGAACGCCGATCAACAGAAAAATATCCTCACATTTATTCTGATCAAGTTATTCAACTCACAGGTTTTTACTCGCGCAAAAAGTGCCCTTATCTATTGCGCCGTATCCGTTGTAAAGATCTTGAAACGGGTAAAATCATTGTGATCTTGACCAATCACCTGCATTGGTCAGCTCAAACAATTGCTCAGATTTACAAAGA
>QMNG01000110.1 GCA_003647645.1 candidate division Kazan bacterium
AAACAGCGTTGCATTAAACATTACTTTCCTCCGTTACTTTTGTTAATACCATTTTTCCCCAAACGATAGCAAATAAGCCAGCCGAATGCAGTCGTGGAATAGCCCACAACCTTCACGGCGACTTCTGTCGGTAACAATGCTCCTGCTATTATGTTACCTGCCATAAACATGCCAAAAGCCAAGAGGCTTCGGCTCGAAAGCATTTTCATTAAACTTCCTCCCATAAAATTTTATTGTAATCAGCGTGTGGTGCCTGCAAATGCAGGTGAGCTCCTGCACCTACATCATGCGATATAAAGCTCCAGTAACTGCCGTTATCTAAAAACATGGCAAAATGGTTCTTCAAATGTGCTATATCCTCGATGTCTAAATCTTTTAGACTGAAATCAATCGCACGAACAGGCATCTCCCGATGACCACTTGCCTTGTCTCTACCGTATATCTCGATATTCTTCTCCCTTGTGCGAAATATCCCCGTTATCTCCAGAAACTTCCCCATCAGGTGCGCCTGTAATCCCAGTTCCATCGCCATCGCCCTCACACGAGGGTCGGTCTTGTTGCTGTTGATAAACTGGTTATACAGATACATCGTTGGTATCTTTATGCCGTTAAACTTCGGGTCAACTATTAGTTTTCCCTTGTAAAACATTATCTCTCCTTTAACCAATGCGATGTCGAATCAGGCACAACATAGTTTCTAATCTTGTAGAGTTTAGGATACCCAGGTTTATAGACCATGATATTGTATTTAAGCGAATCACCATCGGCATTTGTTACTTTGTGAGATTTATATAGGTCAAGATAAGCATAGCCTGACGAATCGGTATAAGTCCATGCTTCTTTAGGTATCACAATTCTACCATCGGAACTTACCCAGTTACCCCGTCCAACTGGCACGGCTTTCATTACCGCACCTACCAATGTGTCGCCGAGAATGTTATCCGTATAAATGTATTCCCTGCACTGGTTGGCTGTATCTGTCGGTTCGCCAGGGTCAAATGGAGACATATATAACGTATCCTTACCACCGCCACTTTCGACTATGAGCGTGTCTATCTTCTGGACGTAGTTATTGGCCGTGAGGGCAACATAGAAACTATCAGCGTCAAGTTCCAGTATTCTGCGACCATTAACATCGGTTGTTAAACCAGGGACTTTTACGGTTGTGCCATCTATCGTCCTAACCGTTATCCTTGCACCCTGTATAGGATAAAACACGGCTTCGTGCATATACCCTACTACAACAGTTTCAGGTTCTGAACCACCGCCTGATAGTGATAAGTCTTCAACGTCTTGATGAATTACCGTTAAGGTGTCGAATAGTGAATCAGGTAGATTGACAGTGGCAATGATTGTTCCGTCTTGTCCCAACTTTATAACAGTATCTTCATCGACACGTGCATACCTATTGGCTTTCAGCATTGAATCGACCTTATTGTAATATGAACTATGGAAGTCGGCACTATCGAGATACAGTTGAGCGGATAAATCTACTCCCCCTGTTCCTGCATTAAGTTGAACGGCATCTCCTCCAGAAGCTCCACCGCTAATAGACAGTCCAGCCGAAGAGCCCCCACCTTGTAATTGTAGTGCAGAACCACTTGTGCCAGACGCCTCAAATTTGACTGCTGAACCATCTGAATTTGTAACTCTTATTGACTCGGCTACGATACCACCGACGTTAATACCAGCAGTAACACTATCAACCTTTTTGCCCGATGCGTCCCACACACTCGCAACTGCCCCCGAAGTCAGATTGGCTGTTACATAACCATTAGGGTCAGCATACAGCGGATGTGTGGTATCTTTTAAAACAGCATCAGCGACTAATGACCTTACAATAGCACTATCTTCTTTAACCCATTTTTGCGGAGTGCTACCCGCTATGGAATTACCCCACCAATTAGTGCTACCCGTATCAACTGTTGCCGAATCAGCTTGCAAGGCCGCCAGTGACGCTTCATAGGCTTTTGTTGAATCTATACCCGTAGCACTCTTTGAAACAGCGTGGGCGAACGAACCATCTCCCGTATCGACTGTTGCCGAATCAGCAAAGAAAACATCGAGACAAGCCTGATAAACTTCAGCCGAATCAAGCCCTGCGGCCTCTCCCTGATAAGCTGAACTATCAGCCGAAGTCCAATGCTCTGGCATAACAGCTATTGCATCACCATTGGTCAAAGTATCTCTTGCTGTTACGTATCCTGATATATCAGCTTTTATGTCATCTGACACACCACAAACTTCCATACCTATACCGTTGGTTTGACTGTTATAAAGTAATAATCCTGCATCACCCATTGAGGTAGAACTAAACTTAACACCAGGTCCCGTTGTATTATTAACATAGAATGAACCATTTGCTCCATTAGAGCCTGTAATAGACATACTACCTATGCGTATTCCACCGGTGATACTATCAATTTCTCTTGCCCCGCTACTCAAATCTGCCAGCCAAGTCGAATCAACTATCTTCTGGTAATCTATGGTTGGTGCTTCGCTGTTATGCACTGTATCAACCACCAACACAAGTGAATAAATTGTATCTTCGGCATCTGAAGGGTCAAACCAAAGCGAGGTATCTCCCGATGTCTTTGCATAATAACCGAAGCTACTATCGAATGTTGTATAGTTATATATCTGATAGTTGAATATATCCTGTATCGAGAAGCCTTGCATACCGTCCAAGTTGCCCACTTCATCGGTAAGATGGTCTTTTATCGTGCTAAGCCCTATACCAGAATAGTCACCAATTTTGGTTTGGATAGATACATCCTCATAACCCGTTGAAATCAAAATCGAATCTATTTTGCTTCGCAT
>QMNG01000111.1 GCA_003647645.1 candidate division Kazan bacterium
CTAACTGAACCGCTCCAGGTGGGTATGGACAATGGGGCACGCCGAGCCCTCATCCCGCTCGAAAACAAACGCCACTTTCTGGAGGTATCAGCAGACATTGTGGAAAGAGTAGACCCCATCTTCTATGGCGACCCCATGACCGCCGCCATGAAGGCATTGGGGATAAATTGAGAGGTTATAATTGTCCAGTAAGGAACTCTGCTGCTTTGAAAAGCGCCAACAACGACTTAACCACAAGGGAATATCGCACCGACCGAGTAATTCTGGAATGCCATGATGCTATGGCAGAGGCAATGCGCACGGGTCGGCCATACCAAACAATCCTTGACCCACCCCCAGCCGACCCCAGAGTTGCACATCCCCCTGAAGGGTACAAAGATCTTTTTACGTTTCGCAAATAGAAACATTAGGAGGTAAACATGACCATATCTGCTTCTCAGAATTATATATCAGAGGAGTTGACACATTTTGTAGGCGCTAAATTGAATGATGACAATTCTCGATATCATCTCCTCCTTGAGATCTTGAGATCCGGATGCCTTAGCAATTCCAAAGAGAATGCGGTACTGCCTAGCGGTATGACTCAACTTGAAATAAACGAGAGCGCAAAGCTTTCGGAAAACGAAATGTACATTCCCCAGATGGTTTGTTTCTGCGATATCCCAATTGATCAGCTAAGTATACATGTCTCAAAATACGGGAAATTTGGCATAGGCTTCTCAAAGGACTTCATTGTCAGAAACGGAGGAATCCCTGTCCACTATATACCAAAGGAGGCCCCGGAATCTACGAGCATATCCAAAGGGCAGTTTTATGATACCAAAGCCGTGGATTTTATGAACTACTGGCAAAATTCAAAAGGAAACATGAAAGAGGTAATGACGGAGATCCATACGTTTTTGGCTTATAACGTATTTGCATATGTCAAATTCTTTGATCATTTTCTTCCTGACGACGATCCGGGTAACTACTACTTTGAAAGAGAATGGCGAATTCTTGGTAACCTTGAATTTACAGATGCAAATGTTAAGCGAGTTTTTGTTCCAAGAGAATTCGAAAAGCGCTTTCAAAAAGATTGCCCTCATTACTGTGACAGAATCTATCTTCTGTGAAAAACCTAAGCCGGATCTGTATGATTAAGTAGCCGCAATGACAATCCTGGGATAGGAAGTGCGAGTGATTCAGATAAACCACAATCGCTGGGTAGCGAAAGGCCCTAGATTGCATCATTTGATAAAAAAGGATTTGTGTGGTCAAAGTTGCAAAAATGTGGGCTCCGAGAGGATTCAAACGTCTAGCAACCTATGCAGCTCACTCACATAGAAAAACTCAGGAAAGGAGGAGTGCATATGAAAGAAGATAACTTTACCCCCAAAACCTTCGCCTATTGTAACAATTATAATACACTCGAATGTCCGGAATCGAACAACATTCAAGAGGAGTTTTGCTCAAGAATAGAGCCACTTGAGATCAAGGAGGGTGAAGATTATCCTGAAGCAGTTGATATTGGGAGGACTATGATAGAAATCAGCAGGAAATATTGTCAAAACTGCTCCAACTTCCTGGTGTAGAAAGGAGCAAGCGAGTGACCTTGGAATGCTGTGATGGTATGGGAGGGGCGATGCGCACGGGTGGTCATACCAAACGATCCTCGAGCCACCCCCGGAAGAGCAAACAATTGCGTGTAGAAGTAGCCTTGATTGTGGTGAAAAATTGCAAAGGAAAAAAGAGGTGTTTGGCCGATGATGAATAATTAGCTGCGAGGATTGGTCATGAATAAGAAAGTAGCATATTCATTATCTGCTCCAATTGAGTATTGTAAACGAGAATACAAAGAGTTGTTCGGACCAGGGCCATACCGATCCGAATTTCAAAGAGATAGGGATAGGATACTGTATTCTAAACAGTTTAGGAGGCTCAGTGGTAAGACCCAAGTCTTTTTGACCGCGTCGCATGACCACATTCGCACAAGATTAACTCATACCCTTGAAGTAGCGCAAATTGCAAGGGTCACGGCAAAGTATATGGGTTTAGACGAAAGTCTTGCTGAGGCAATTGCTCTTGCTCATGATGCCGGACATACCCCCTTTGGGCATGCCGGGGAAAATGCGCTGAGTCTTATTATGAGTGGGTGCGATGAGCTGGCGCCTTTTCAGAAAAAAATGAAGGAAAGAGACAAAGGATTCAAGCATAATCTCCAAGGATTACGTGTACTATGTGACCTGGAGGTGCTTCGGGGGAAGCATACAGGGCTCAATCTCACCAATTATACCTTGTGGGGCATAAGGAATCATACGGAAATCGAGTGGAAACCATGTAGGTATGTGGACACAACCAGGAACTCCTGCTATCTGAAAAAACATAAGCCTAAGAAATGCACTCAGGAACGGAGACAGTGTGTTGCATTTTATAATAAGTATCAAAAGTATGTCACAAAAGCTAATTCTGATGACGAGGCATGGTCATTCGAAGCTGATGTGGTGAGGTTTGCAGATGAGATCGCACAGAGGCATCACGATATTGAAGATGCTATTTTTATGGGAACAATAATGAAAGACGAATTGATAGAGAGAATTGAGTTGCTTTTATCAGACCATATGGATACCAACGACAAGAAGATTTTATCATCATTAAAGAAAACAAATAACACTAGCCTATTTTTGCCTTTGGCGTCGACATTGATTGTTGGATTTTTGAACAAGCAATTGATTAAGAATTCAATTGATAATTTGAATAACCTCATAAGGGAACTCGGAATAAAGAAAAGGAGGGATTTTGTCGGAATTTACCCTCGGCTTAAACGTGAAG
>QMNG01000112.1 GCA_003647645.1 candidate division Kazan bacterium
AGTCTAATCGCAGCCCAAGCAGCCCGCCTAAAAGCCCAACCACAAACCACCGATAAAATGATAATTCAAGCATACAACAAAATAACCAAAGCACATCAAAAATCTCAAACAACAAATTAATTCAAGGATAATCAGATGCACTTGGAATACCCTTAATAGATTTTGCCTTCAAAACAGCCCTCAAAACACTCCTCCTAACAGCCTCAGCAGCAACCTCACCAATAAGACTAACAAGATAACTCCTACCATCAAGCCTCTTAAATGGACTCTTCTCACCGCCTAGTCCTGGAATTTCTGGAAGATCCACCTTGCCAGTGGAAACAGCAAACATCACATCACCATCAAGAAAGGTGTGAACCGGCCTAATAGCCCTAGCCAAACCATCATGACTCATAACAGCAACCCTAGCAACCTCACTACGATTAAGCCTAACATTAGTAGCAACAACACCAACAGTAGTATTCAAACTCACAATCCCAAATCCACCAGCGCCACTAAGCATTCCAATAACATCATGAACCTCAACAAACCCCTTCCCATCCCTACGCCTAACACCGGCCAAAACCCTACCAGTCTCCAAATCAAAAACATTACCAAAACAATTAACAACAACCAAAGCCCCAACCACAACTCCACCAGGAAGCCTAAACGCATAGCTACCCAAACCACCACGCATACAATATTCTAAGCCAAGCATCTTACCAACAGTAGCACCAATCCCAGCACCAACACTCCCCATCTCAACCGGTCCAGAACCAGCATTCCTACAAGCCAAATAACCCATCTCACTATCTGGAAGACCCTTCGCAACACCCAAATCATATATTATGCCACCAGCAACCAAAGGCAACCTACCACTAGGAATCTCAAAACCCCTACCCATCTCAATTAACGCTTTCTTGACACCACCAGCCACATCCAATCCAAAAGCACTACCACCAGAAATAAAAACTGCATCAACACTATCCCTCAAAGCACCAAGCCCAAAACCAGCAACATCATAAGTTCCAGGAGCTCCACCCCTAACATCAACACCAACCACACAGCCCTCATCCAAAACAACCACACTAACACCAGTCAACCTTCCACTATCATGACAATGACCAACCCTCACACCATCAACCAAAGTAATCGTATCATTCAACTCCAACCACCACCAAATACTAAACCATCCAACAACAAATTAAATTTAATTGCATAAAACCAATAATAACAGCAAATAAACAAAATAAACCAAAAAACAAAACAAAATTCAATTGAAAATTTTTCAAACACAAAATCAACATCATCACAATTTTTCATAAAAACAAAGACATTAAAACTTAAAGATAGATAAGAAAAACTAAAATTAAAACTATAATCCCAACAATAATAGAAAATATAAAAAATAAAATCATAAAAATAAAATATTATAATTACTAAATCGAAAAGCTAAAATTAAATTAATACATGAGTAATTCTTATAAAAAATTAAACACAAAATAAAGACTGATACACCTTGCAGATCACCTACACCCGCCTCCTAAACCACCTAAAGAGGGGAGTTAGAAACGGAAACTGGAGGAGGAGACTAGACCACATCGAAAGAGCATTCTACCGTGCCGCCCTAGCATACTCAAAAATAAAAGGAAAAATAGTAAACTCAACCGTAATTAGAGGTCTCCTCCAAATAATAAGAAAACTCCGTGAAACTCCCCTCCTACGCATATTAAAGGCGGGGTTAAATCGAGCTCAAACTATGCGTGAAAACTTTATTGCAAACGGAGTATTCAATTGGTGTCCACAAGCCAAAAAATGGCTCTCAAACCCCGCCTACATCATGTGGCTAGGCTTAACAGAAGGAGTATACCTCCTATCCCCAACACCAACCCCATAAACCACTATCAAAACCTAATTAAACTGAAACCAAATACCAACAAGCAATGAAACCAAACAACCCACAAACACAAGCACTCCAAATAACAGTAACCGGAAAAGTACAAAGAGTAGGCTATAGAAGGCACATCCTGGACTTAGCTCAAGAATTAAACCTAAACGGATACATCAAAAACCAACCAGACGGATCAGTCCAAATATTCATCCAAGGACCAAAAGAAAAACTACAAGAATTCATAAAAAGAATAAGAAAACCACCACTTGGAAAAGTAGAAACCATACAAATAAAAGAAGCAAAAACAAACCCAAAAATAAAAACCTTCAAAATAATCTACGGAGAACTAGCTGAAGAACTACAAGAAGGCTTCGGAGCAATGCAAACCGTATTCCTAGAATACTGGAATGAATTCAAAGACTACAGAAAAGAATTCCGAAACTATAGGGAAGAATTTAGAGATTATAGAAATGAATTTAGAAGCTTCGCCAAAAGAACAGAAGAAAAATTCAACACAATCCTAAACAAATACGGAGAAATATCAGAAAAACTAACAACAATCCTCGAAACACTAGTAAGAGAATCAAAAGAAACAAGACAAACACTCAACCAAACAATGAAACTACTAAAACAAGCAATAGAAAAACTATCAAAATAACATCCAATGACATACCACACAAAAAGAAGAAAAATAATAGAAACAAGAATAAAAAGCCTATACCTACGCGCAGCAATAAGAATCATACTTGGAATCCTAATCATACTAATAAGCCTAATACTAACAGGACCACTAAGAATAATACCAATAATAATAGGAGTAGCATGGATACTCTTAGCAACAATAAACATGATAACAACAAGGAAAATAGAAAAACAATTACAAACAAAAGTTAATATCATTAAGGATTTATGATGATATGAGGACAACATATGACC
>QMNG01000113.1 GCA_003647645.1 candidate division Kazan bacterium
ATTTATACGGTGGCTCTAATCATTGGAGGGTAAAGGCAATATCGGCTTCGGAGCAAATTGATGATTCAACAACAGTTTATTTGTGTAATGCTTCGAGTGATGTAGTAACTTTAACTTTAACTACACCTTCTAATAATTCGAATAGATTAATAGTGGTTAAAAAAATAGATAATAGCTCTAATAAAGTAACTATTGATGCGGGTTCGAGCACAATTGATGGTTCGCAGATATACGATTTGACAACACAATATCAATCTATTATATTAATATGTGATGGAACAAAATGGTGGATTATAGCAGATAAATAACTATGAAACCAATTAACAGGACAACAACGCTAATATATAAAAAGGGGCGCAGGATCAAAGTTGAGAAGCATATAAAGCGCATATATTATCCTGACCACAATAATCCTAAAGTCCTGAAGCCCATTATAACAGAACCTAAAGATGCAAAGGTTTATTACACTGGTTACAAACACGAAATAATCGACCACGACCTATTGATAGGGTTTTCGCCTAAATATAACGATTTGCCGTTCTTGCGCTTCACCGATCCAAAGACGGAAAGCACTTGGGCACTTTGGATAAAGGGGTTCGGGAAAAATGTGCCAAAGACAGGAATCCGACCCAAATCAATCGGTAAGTTAAAACACGGTATGCACTATGAGATTGACCCTAATGTCGAACTTAAATTTGAAGTTTTAGGACATATGATTCGGAAGGTTATCATTGTCCATAAGCGCCCCGAATGGAACGAGATAACATTTGTTATATCACGATTTGGTGGGCATTTAATAACAGGTAAAACTTTCGGTAAGCCTGAACCCTTATTAGCCTTTCGGAAAAACGATATAAAGCCTCTATTTAAATTTTTACGACCTACAGTATATGATTCAGGTGGAGATATAAATAATCCGCCCAAAGTCCATGTTCCGATGATGATATTAAATAATATACGGACTGGAGTGTGGGAATTAAAAATAAAAATATCTGACAGATGGCTCGATGAGGCGAAATATCCGATTTATATAGACCCGACGATAACGCTTCAGCCCGATGCTACAGAAGGTTACGATGCTTATATGCGTTCACAACAGCCTTCATGGAATTATGGTATATGTATAGGGGGCGAATTAGGTTCATGGGGCGGTAATTTTGGAAGATTTCTATTTAAATTTGATTTGTCAGATGTAACAGGTAATGTAACAAATGCTGAACTCGAAATAACTCAATCTAATTCAACATGGGGTAATTTTTATGGCTATAATCAGAAACAATTAACACCATATAGATTACTTAATTCGTGGGGAGAAGGAAATAGGTGTAATTCAACTGCTACAACGGGCGAATCGAGTTGGATACATAGGGAACGACCGACAGAATGGAATGAGGGCGGAGCTGGTGGACATAATACAGATAGAATATGGCCAAGTGAAGATGACCCCACTCCTGTTGGTGTTGTAAATAGGAATGAGAAAGTGCAGATTGATGTTACAAATACAATTGAAGCGATAAGAACAGCAGATAATAATTATGGTTTTCTCCTTGTCGGTTATGAAGAAGGCGAGCCTAATTTTGATGGCTATGCTGTAGATTATTATATAAATGGTTATGCATTAAGCAATTGTTCAACAGCCTCAAAACGCCCTAAACTCACCATAGAATATACTATATCTGATGATATATACTGGAAAATCGGCAGAGTAGGTTGGGAAGGTCAAGGGAGACCGTTTAAGTGGATATTCTGAAAGGAGCAACGATGGAACGAATTATTATAACAGTATTTTATAAATTTATAACAAGACCACCTTATCAGGGGTGGCAAAATGGACAAATACAAAAAGCAAATATTAAAATATGTAGAACGAATGCAGGCGGATAAAAGGTTACTACAACGGATATTTTATTTTGCCCCGATATTTTATAAGATAACAGAACGATTTTTTGGCGATGAAGATGGGGTTATGGCGAGTGACCTTACTTTGTGGTTTTTAGCACAGGCTATTGCGGAAAGTAACCTTGACCATAAGGCTAAAAGTCCAGCGGGCGCTTGTGGTTTAATGCAATTAATGCCTGACACTTTTAAATTTATCAACAGAACATTAAAGCTCGGGTTAGATGATATATGGGACGCAATACAGAATGCAACTGCGGGTATAGGTTATGATTATTGGCTATATAAAAGATTAACAAAGTATATAGGACATCTGCCTTATGAATTTATTTTACAGGTCGTATTTGCAGAATATAATTGGCGTTTGGGTTTGTGGTCGATGTTCAAAGATAAATTGAAAGAGGGAATATTGCCAATCAATGATTTCCCTGATGAAACGCAAAAATATTTAACACGAATTAAATATTATTATTTTGGACTTATATTAATCAATAATGGACAGAGTGGACGAAATATTAGCTAAAATCGCCACGATAGAAACAAAGTTAGATAATTTGGAGAGGCGACTGTTCGGGAACGGTGAAGAGGGAATCGTGGAAAGGTTACGGAAAGTTGAAAATCAGTTGACTGAAAGTAAGGCGATTAATAAATATAAATACATATTAATTCAGATGGGGTTCTGGTTTGCAAGTATGGTCTTTGGTGCGGGTCTTGTGTGGCGATTCGTGAAATAATTATGAAAAGGCAAATTTTAGTTTACATAGCTTTTATTATCATACTGACCAGCTCTTATGCGACAGAGCCTAAATATAGCTGGTCAATTAGTATTAACACTATAAAGGCTTGGGGTTTTGGTGGGGAAATAACTACTTATGCCACAATAAGATATGTAGGGTTCGGGG
>QMNG01000114.1 GCA_003647645.1 candidate division Kazan bacterium
CTGCATATTGCTGAAGCCGGAGTAAATTATTATAGATGGCATCTGAATCAATATATTGAAGCTGAAAATTCTGACATTCAAGATGGAAAAGATTGGTGCTGTAAAGTTGGAGGAGTTGAATATGGGCAGGACGCTGATCAGTGCAGAAACGGAGATTTTATTGTTTGCGGTACCTGTGATGGAGAGGCCTGTTATGAACATGATTATTATAACCCTCAAGGGGAGCTGACTGGTAAATTTGTTTTAGAAATTAAAGCAAAGAAAATATGCGGCCAGATTTTAGGTGTTTATATAAATTCTACCGGTTCTACCATAAAATACCCGGATTTAAAAAGAAAAGTAGAAGCAAAGTTTGCCTCTACTTCCATTGCCGAATATGGTTCTATTATTCATGAAGCGATTTGGCGGGGAGCAGAAGAAAAAACTGCTGGAAAATTTCATACTAATTCAGGAGTTAGGATGGATGCGGTTAATAACTCTTTGGTGACTTCGTCAAAAAGCGACAAAGATAGCGAAGGATGGCTCTGCACTAGTTCTTTTGGCTGTTCATCAGCTTCCTGCCCGGAAGGTTGTAAACCAGAAGGCGCGAATTGCCGCTGTGACGGCGTCTGCGGCGCCGGTTCGCCAAAAGATCTTTGGAAATTTCCAACTCCGCCCTTTGACTTCACCGGAATTACAAATGATTTAACTGGGATAAAAAATTTAGCCCAGACCCACACAGAAGGCAAAGGATATTATCCTCCTTCTGGAGAAAAAGGATATCATATAATATTTAACGGAGACGGAACTTTTGACATTAGAACAGTTACTGAAATAGAAGGGGTTGCTCCCGCTTTTGATATTAAAGAAGGGGAATGGATTACTTCCTATGAGAAAATTATAACGGAAGAACCTTTGGCGGTTGATGTTAGACTTCCTCAGTGTTGCGGCCTTATTTATGTTGAAGATAATCTTTGGATAGAAGGAACGGTAAAAGGCAAAATTACTGTTGCCGCGTCTGATTTAATAACCGTGCCTCCAGTAGACCCAACAATTTTTATAACTGGCGATCTTGACTACACCGCTTTTGATGGTTCAGACAGTTTGGCGATGATTGCCGAGGGAAACATTTTAATAACCCTTGATTGCGATGCGAGTTCTGCCAATCCAGATGAAATAGTTCTTAGAGGAGTTTTTGTTGCTCAAAACGGTTGGGTTGGAAGGCGGGGATATTGGAATTCTGCCGGCCCTGAAAATTTGAGAATAAGAGATAAATTAATAACTTATGGCACAATCGTAAGTTTTATTAGAGGAGAGGTAACTTACCTTAAATGTTTAACTATTCCAGATTGTATATTTTCTGGATTTAAAAATTGGGATTGTTATTTTGATGAAAAATTATCTCGCGATCCTCCTCCGCTTCTGCCTTATGTATCTAAAGAATTAAAACTTATATCTTTGGAAGAAATCCAGTGATTTATGAAATTGAAATAGAAATTAGTTATTTTTATCTTTAAACTGCTAGTTCCAAGTTGTACTTGGAATTATGATGTATTATAATAAAATAATAAAGCATAGCAAAGTTTGTGGCTTAACCGTGAATCAGCGTGTAAAAATTAGCCCCTTTGTCTTTTATGGATTATAATAAAAAAAGAATATTTTAGGATAATTCTATGTTTAATTTTTTAAATTTTTCTGCTTTTGGCCTTGATATTTCTGATCGACTGATAAAGGTAGCTCAGTTTATCCAAAATAGAAATCAATTAAATCTTTTTACCTTTGGTTCTCATGAAGTTCCGCCCGGAATTATTAATAAAGGAGAAATAGAAAAGGCCGAAGAATTAGCAGAGATTATTAAAAAAACATTAGCTGAGACTCAGCCGTATCCTATCAAGAGTAAATATGCCGTTTGTTGTCTGCCGGAATCAAAATGTTTTATTCGTCTGGTGAAATTACCTCAAATGAATCCAAGCGAGATAGCTGAAGCTGCCGGGTGGGAAGCGGAGGAACAGTTTCCCTTAAAGAAAGAAGAGATGTATTTAGATTGGCAGATACTTAAGCCAATCGAAGAATCAGATTTAAAAAGGCAAACAAAGGAAGAATCTAAAAAATCTTCCAGCACAGACATTCTTTTGGTGGCAGCGTCCAAAAATTCGGTGGATTCTTATCTTGCAACTTTTGATAAAGCAGGTCTTGTTCCGGTGGTTTTGGAGCCGGAGTCAATTGCCATCATAAGAAGTCTAATCAATCAAAAAAAGAATTTAGGAGCGGTTATGATTATAGACTTAGGTCAAGAAAGAACTGGTTTTATAATTTATAAAGAACCGGCAATTAAATTTACCTCTGATATTCCAATTTCTGGAAATTTATTGACAAAAGCGGTGGCTAAAGAATTTAAGGTGAGTTTTAAAGAAGCAGAAAAGATAAAAATTGACTGTGGTTTGAATAAAACTAAAAAGAACGGGCGAGTAATAAAAGCAATTCTGCCTTACCTGTCTCAATTAGCTAAAAAAATTGATCAGTCCCTGGCTTATTATTATTCAGAGCATTTTGATTCTCTTGATAAAAGCAGAGCTGTTTCAAAAATTATTCTTTGCGGCGGCGGCGCAAACCTTAAAGGGCTTTCTGTTTTTCTTTCTTTGCAGCTGAAAAGGGAAGTTGAAATAGGCAATCCTTGTATTAATTTTATTAAACCGCAACTCAAGAAGCTTCCTTCTATTTCTCATAGTAAATCTCTTGCTTATGTTACGGCTTTTGGATTAGCTTTGCGCGGTATTCAAAATTACTGATATGATAAAAATTAATTTATTGCCCCAAGC
>QMNG01000115.1 GCA_003647645.1 candidate division Kazan bacterium
TAAGGTTTGGCAAGCATTTGCTGTAGTAGGAGATGATAAATGGGTAGGTGTTAAAGGTGATAGAAGACATCATGGATACATAGTAGTTATTAGAATAGTAGAGAGCGCTGACGGCATGACAGCTGACTGGGCTAGGATACCACATGAAGTTCTAGATGAAATCTCTAGGAAAATAACTAGCGAAATACCGGAAGTAACCATGGTGACCTATGCTATTACTACGAAGCCTCCCTCAACAATAGAGCCTTGCTAAGGTGTAGGGCATGGAGTTTGAGTATGTTTCATGGAGTAAGGCTGTAACTCTATGCTATAGGCTTGCTGAGAAAATACTTGATTCAGGCTATGAGCCAGATACCATAGTAGCTGTCCTACGTGGTGGTGTAGTACCAGCTCTCATAATTAGTGATTACCTAGGAGTAGAGGAATTCTATGCAGTAAGAGCGGTGCATTGGGGTATAGGTTCTAGGAAGCTCAGTAAACCCGTAATTAAACAGTTACCCAAGGGATTAAGGAATAGGAAATTGCTTATTGTAGACGAAGTAGTAGATACTGGTTTAACATTGCAGGCTATAGTAGACGAGCTAGTTAAACAAAAGCCATTAGAAGTTAAGACAGCTGTGCTACATGTCAAGCCTACAGCTAAATACATACCAGACTACTATGCCGTAAAACTTAGCGAGTGGAAATGGGTATTTTATCCCTGGTCGATAATGGAAACTCTTAGCTCATTGAAACCACGTTACGGTAACTGGAAGAAGAGTATAATGGATGTTATGAACAAGTTAGAGGTACAAAAACTGGATGTAGATGTAATAGTAAAGTCTCTAGTAAAACGTTATGGATTGGTTATTTGATACCAACAAGAATACACGGCAGTGTAATCAAGTACATTGTTTCCTGGCATGTTACTAGATAATGGGCTTAATAATAACTGGCTTCCAGACATGATAATACTCTAGTATGAACTATGAAATTTGACACTGTTTCTCCTTGCACTCATATTCCATAATTTAATAAATGAGTTATGGTTCTCCTTTAAGCAATGGTTTTACTTGTTTGCTTAACGATACTGTCTAAGATTCTATTTTTATTAACATGCTAATAGTTTTCTGTAAGTACTAAGGCTAGCCAAGTACTAGTTACTCTAACCCCACCCTCTACTCCATGCTTTATAAAGAATAGGCGTACTATGTGTATAGTTTCATCGTTAACCTTTATAGTGTTGTGAGTGCATATTAACTTCTCTTTCTCATATACTATACCTGGATACTCCGTACTCCAGTAAACTTTGTTTTCGCTGTTAACACTCAACTCGAACCATATGGTTCGCCCAAAGCCTCCAGTGACTGTTATGTTCTCCCTTGGCTGTATATGGACTATATGGATCTTGTCATCGAGGTCTAGCTTATCGAATATCACGTAGCTTCCATTCATAGGCTTGTATGCTAGAATTCCATAACGGTAGAGAGTACCGTTAATTAATATATGAGTAGAGTTAACTAGCTTTCCGAGTAAAAGAGCTTGACAGAAGCTGTCTGTAACACTAACATGCCCCATGTCTTGGTGATCGGTGTAAAACTTAGTAATATTTGAGTAAAATTTGCTGAAGAAGTCTACCACATGAACCTTAGGAGACGTAGAATAGGTTTCACTAGGAGCACCTGCAACCGGCGATGTGGATTGAGTAGCTATTTCTTGAGGGCCAATACTACCATAGTATAAGTACAACATGGCTAAAGAGGACAGCATAATCAACAGTATTATTGTTATTGTTCTCGGGCTACCATAAAGATTCCCCGTTTTCATAATGCTTACCGCCTACATCATATCCTATGTAAAATTTCCCTGGTGGTATGAGCTTTATATGGAGGTGATCTTTGATATCCTTCACTTCTTCCAAGGGCTCTGGCCCGTAAGCCATAGCGTGGGGCCATCTTTCTGAAACCCATGGCTCTATTAACCAATTAGTTGTCTCTATCTTAAATGCATTATCATTGCCTATTTTTATTAGTTCCGATTCCTCAGTAGTAAAGGCTTTGAGTATGCATTCTACTTGTGTTTGAGGAGGATTGGCATCATTCAATACAAAGATGTTGTATAGGATGTTTGTTTCCAAGTCTACAAAATATAGGTATACTTTATAAACGCTATCCTTGGGTATAAACCTAATTCCAAGTTCGTATACATGGTTAGGTTCCGGTCTAAATACTTGGTTATTTAGCTTAAATGGAGGACAACTACAACCGCATGAAAGGTCTGGATGAGAAGCTCTTGTCCACCTAGTACTTCATTATCTAAGAGGGTTGAAAACAAGAGCATTTATGGAAAAGAAGCTTAGGGGACCACTTGGACTCAGACTCCCACTTGATATTAAGAGAATACAAGTGAGGTTTTTCACAATTTGGTGTAGAAGTTTACTATGAGGATAGAAAATAGATATAGTGAATTTAGTTCATAGTACCTCAACATTTAGTCCTAATGCTTTAGCGAACGCTTTTAACTCTAATACATAGTCGCCTACGACCATTGCATAGTGATTGCCAATACTTTTATCCAGTAGTATCATTCCATCAGATTCAAGTTCTACTATTACTTGTGTACGGCAATGTTTATCACTAAATGGTTCTCCTTTCTTTATCTTACCCTTGATTATTCTAAGAGTACTAAGATCTGGTGAAAGTCTTGCTATTGTAACCATAGTTCCTTCCTTGTACTTCACGCTGATTCCTACTCCTTTACCTGTTTCGAAATGAGATTTAAGTATGAATCCTTCTCCGATAACCCAGGGTGAAGTA
>QMNG01000116.1 GCA_003647645.1 candidate division Kazan bacterium
GGTGTATTCGATGCCGTTCCTATGACAGATTTCTCTTGGTTGGTATAACATCTAAACCTCCCAGTGTTTCCTGCCACAGCAAAATTTGCATAAACAGGGCCATAGATAGTTAAATTCTCACTCGGACTCGTCGTCCCGATGCCAACCTTTCCATCCTTCTCAACTATTAGCCCCAAGAAAACTTCCGTGTATCCGATATGCCATGTTCCGGATGAATTAGAGGCCGAATACCACAACGCGTATCGACTTTCATTGCCAGCATTGAACAGTAGCCCGCAGGCCCGGTATATCAAGTTGTCGTCCCAGCTACCACTGGTTCCTGCAGCCAAAAGAGGCGTACTGTTCAGAGTCCAGTTTGTTCCATCTCTACTTGTCGCAAAATGGAGCTCGGTATTCGCTCCAGTTGTATCTGAGTCTGTAAGTACGACAAAAGCATGGTATTCAGCCTGCACCCGCACAACATCAAGATGCCAAAGATCTCTACCAGAAGGAACACCCGAGACAGTGCATGTAGTCGGCGAAGACCAAGGCCCCGTTGGTGAACTGGCAGTGCGCTTTTTGAGAACATTGGGAGAAGCGAGATGATCAATGTACCACATGGTATATAGGCCGTCTTCAAAAACAACTGCCGGGGATATAAAGCTCTCGGTGGTGCTAGTTAAGATTTCTGTCTTATCACTCCAGTTAATGCCATCCGATGAAGATTTGACATAAACTTTGTAAGTCGTTCCGTCTGTCCACATGAAAAATACCCACAATTTTCCATCTGCTCCTTCTAGAATGTCGGGGTCGGCATTATGGCCAGTAGAGGGAGCAGGCTCGATAGGGTTCGTTAAACCGGAAGGGACTTCCCACGTCTGACCATCATCACTCACGAGGATCGAGGGGTTCTCATAAGTGTCATCTCCGTTGGGATAGGGAGTCATTGCCATCCAAAATCGATATCCATTTGGATCAGGCCATTTCGAAGGGTTATAGTACACATCAGGATGCACGGCTTGGCCTGACCCATCATAGGTAGGGGTCGTAAGATAATCGGAGGCGTTAGCAGCGCTTGCTTTGCTCTCGTCGACCTTCACAAACCTATTGACTGGCCGGACGTCCCCCAACAAGGTAACATCCCCTATGACGTGTAAAGCAGTTCTAGGTGTCAGCGTCCGGATGCCAATGTTAACTCCGTTGTCATAAATAACGGAATTCGTAAGCGTACCCGCATCGCTCCACTTGGGAACATAGCTGGCCGTGCCGCTGCCCGAAATAATTCCAACTTCACTTGGCGTTTGGTTAATCCATTTCCCAGATCCAGAATCATAGGCCAAAAGTTCATCATTTGACGGTGACGTGATGGTCACATCGGAAAGGCTACCGAGAGTTTCTCCTTTGCTCGCCAGGTAGACATCATTAAGCATCTCATTGGCTGCCGTAAAATCATAGTCTGTTTTAGATAATTCTATTTTTATTCGGGGATTGGTTTCGATATCTACATAGAATTCGGCTATACCATCAACGCCTGTTGTAACTGAATTACCCTGTGTAGTACCAGCCCGTTCACTATACATAGTAATGGGATCCCCTGTATCAGGGTCTTTTACTGTAACAGTTACTGACGGTATGACAATGCCGCTGTCGTCAACAATCGTATCTGCCCACTTGACATAAGTTGCCATCCGACCGCCCCCTTATCTACCGTTCTATTCCGCGCGGCACCGTCGCTATCTCTGCCATTATATAGGCTCCCTCTTTAAGACCAGGCACCTGCACATAGGGATATTTGTCCGTTGAGACCACGTTGTAGTCGCCACTAGGCTCCAAGATTAGATATGATTCTCCCGCCGATGGAGCATCATCCCACGCCTCCTCAACTATGATTTCTGTAGCTGTATTGGACAGGATCTTGCGGATTATGTTAGTTCCCTTGCGCCCGCTACCCTGGAGGGCCACATAGAATCCGCGCCATTGGTCTGTGCCCCACGATTTTGATGTATCTTGGAGAGTTGTGGCAGTTCCCCCTGTAGCCGTACCAGAATCGGAAAGAGTTAGCTCCTTGTAACGAACCCGGTAACCCTTTGCCAGCCAATCCCGCGTACCGTGCCAACGAACATGTAGCACGGGAGCGGGACTCCCATCCTCATTCTCTCCCCATACCCCTATGGCCTCTATCTCTGTAGGAGGGCCAGGGGTAACCCCGTGGAGGTCATCTCTGTCCCTATCGTGCTTTCCTATCCAATCCGTGCGTCCACGCACAAACCAGTATCGGGTAGCCCCCACACGCCGGCCAACTGCGCCCCTGATTACTGTACTTCCCATTACATCTTCTGGAGAGGCTATATTCCACTCTATCTCTGTAACACCAATATCGATGGTTTCGGATGGCGTCTCTATTCTTACCAGATCGCCGCCTTCTACCCCCAAAACCAGCCACGGGATAACTGCTTCAGCACCAGGACAGGGAGTAGACAGATCATGTAGCGCTGCATTGGCTTCTTTCTGTGCTTCGGCTCGCGTGTCGATCCATGAACCATCCTTCTCTACGATCCTCATATAGCGGTGCAGTCGGCCGCCGCTGCCATCAGGAACGCCATAAATAGTCCTGGCTGTATCATCTTTTGAATCTGCATGAGCCTGTTTGCCTGTAGTGCGGTCCGTATATAGCACCCTGACCCATGTCCGCACATTGGCCTCCGTGTAGGTCAATCTAGTAGTGCGGATATTTCCGCCCAGGTCTATATCGGGAGTGGTATTGCTCCTCTGTGGGTCAACTAC
>QMNG01000117.1 GCA_003647645.1 candidate division Kazan bacterium
CAATACAACAAAAAATATTTAAATTAATTCTAAATAAAAATTTTTATTATTGGTTTGGGGGTCTACAAAGTGAAAAGTTGCATTGTATTAACTACAATAAATATACCGACATTATTGTTGGATTATGCTAAAAATTTTGTAAAATATAACAAACATGACGTAGGGTTTATAGTAATCGGTGACATTCCTTCACCGCACGACAAAGCAAAAAAAATTATTCAAGAGGTTAAAAACATGGGATTTGAAGCAGAATATTATGATGTTTTGATGCAGAGGAGATGGTTACGTAAATTCCCCGGGTTTGCAAAAATGATACCTTACAGAAGCGATAACCGAAGAAATATTGGCTTCTTATTAGCCGCACAAAAGGGTGCAGAGATCATAATAACCATTGATGATGATAATTACGTAACGGAAGAAGACTACCTCAAATATCATAATATTGTTGGTAAGTCGGTCAAATTACCAACTGTTTCATCCTCAACTGGTTGGTTTAACCCCTGCTCACTATTAGAAACAAACCATGGAAGAGTTATTTACCCAAGAGGATATCCCTTCTCCAAAAGAATTAAAGAAGAAAAATATCATTTTGAAGAAACATTCGGTCGGGTAGTTCTTAATATGGGCTTATGGATAAACGATCCCGATGTAGATGCGGTGACACATCTAGCGAATCCTACTAAAATAATCCGAATGAAGAGCAAAAATGAACATATTATGCTTGCTCCGGGAACATTCTCTCCAATAAATACTCAAAATACAGCTTTCCACAGAAAAATATTACCTTGCTATTATTATGTGCTCATGAAAGCTAAGATAGGAGGACTTATGATAGACCGATATGGAGACATATGGTCTGGCTTCTTCGCCAAAAAAGCGATTGATCGAATGGACGAGCGTGTAACTATCGGAAAACCGTTAACGAACCACAGAAGAAATGTGCACAACTTTCTGGAGGATTTAAAACAAGAATTGTGGGGAATGCTTATTACAGAAAAGCTAGTCGATTGGTTAGAAAAAATCCAATTGGAAGAGAAAGATTATTTTGAAGCATATCTGGAGATTGCTGAAAAATTGCAAGTATTCAAAGAGACCTTTAAGGAATATGCTATTCGTAAATATCTAGAAAAAATAATACAAGCCATGAATATGTGGGTTAATGTGTGTTGCAGAATAATGTAATATGATGATTTCATGTTTAGATTTAGTGCCAAAAGATAGGTCTTAATATTTATGAATATGATTTTCATTATGGTTCGGATAATCACAAAATATTAATTTAAACATGGAAAGATAAGAACCTGTGCTTGTACTCCTCATTATATTTCTGTAATTTCAATTACATAGATAATCTTAAGGCAACTTATTTGTATTTATCTGCAGAGCACTTATTTTTCTACATTAATTAAAATATGTCTAAGATGAATAGAGGGATATAGCGGTTGAGTAAGAAGATGCTAGTTACTGGTGCTGGAGGATTTATTGGATGGTACCTCCGGAATTTCTAAAGACAAAGGTTTTTATGTTAGAGGAGTGGGTATTAAAAGACCTGAGTTTTCTCCATCATACGCAGATGAATTTCTATTGCTGGATCTGAGGAAGTTAGAAGCTTTAAAAGCCGTTAACGATATGGACTATGTCTTCCGATTAGCAGCTGATATGAGGGGAATAGGTTATATTACTAAAATAGTGCAGACATTATGCATGACAACGTTTTATAAACACCCATATGTTAGAAGCTTCCTTAAGTGAAAATGTTGAGTGATTCTTTTTGCAAGTTCGGCTTGTGTTTATCCTAATTATAGAACTCATCTCAAAACCTTTAGTATATGATGCTTGCTAGTTGTATGAGGCTTGGGAAGGTTAATGTTAGTCTTTCCCACCTTAAGGGCTAGTCTCCTGAACCCTCCTGTTAGCCATGCGAAGAACCTCTCCACACAACTTCTCATACGCTTATAGGTCTCTCTATCGAGCCTGTATGGTCTCCCACGCTATTCCTCCCGTTGAATGTATATTCGCCTTTATTCCTCTCCTCCTAGGGTATGTTCTTATGTTTCATGAGTCATATGTCCAGTCTCCAGTCACCTTCTTGGGCCTCGTCTTCGACCTACCTCTCTCATAGTTAACCTTTATACCCTCCGTGAGGCGTATGAACCGCTTGCTGTCATGCTCATCTCCACCCTTCATCTCTATGCTTAATGGTAGGGATTGAGAGTCCACTACCCACATGAACCTTTGTCCTAATCACCCCATTATATCCATCGTAGCTCACGAGTTTCACCCTTCCTAGCTCTTATCGTTGTGCTGTAAACAGCAACCCTGTCAAGACCCAGCCTGTTACCTCATTCGCAAATTTTTCCCGCACCACTCGCCAAGCGTACTGAACATACTGCCAGAAGAAAAATACCTAACTACAACAAGTATTAGTATTGTATCTTCTTCAAACATAAAAAACTAGTGCCCTAATGAAGACAAGAAAAATGATCAGTTTTTGACCTGACAAATCCGCTGATGCTACACATATAACAACTAATGCAAGTGGTAAGATCTCATCGATAGGCTTTGGCAGCTTAATCCTTGACTTAAGCTATTCATCAGCCTCAATTATGCTCTTATCATTATAGATCTCGAATATTCTTGCTAAAAATTTTTAGAATAATACCAAAAATAATGTGCACATGTTGAAACTCATTGTCAGATAACTTTGAAGGAGTAATGCCATAATGTCACTTTATCTTAAGACGGGTTTAGGAGTTCCG
>QMNG01000118.1 GCA_003647645.1 candidate division Kazan bacterium
TGGTTTGGCGCTAATGTTTCAGGCGGCACCGCTCCTTACAGCTTTGTTTGGAATTCAAACCATGAAGGAGATTTTGCCACAGAACAATGGCCGTCAGTTGACACAGGCGCAACCCCATGGACGCTGGGAGCGCATACAATTACTGTTACTGCAACAGACAGTTTAGGCGCTACAGCCACAGACACTATTGACATTGATATTGTTGAAATGACAGTGGACATTATGCCGCGAGACGGCGATCATTTTATTTTCAGCGATTCTGTTTGGTTTAACGCTCACGTTTTGGGCGGCACAATGCCATATTCTTATTCATGGGTTTCGGATTTAGACGGAGAAATCGGAACAACCGATTGGTTTAATAGAGACGATCTCCAACAAGGAATGCATACAATAACTGTAAACATTACTGATTCCAGCGCAACTCCAATAACAATTATTAAAACATTTAGAATCCAAATTGATCCGCCTCCATTGCTTACTATTACCATTGACAATCCTCCAGACAATTCAACTTTTAATCAAGGCGATGATATTTCTTTTGAAGGAACCTATACTGGCGGGGTTTGGCCTCTTACTTTTACCTGGACATCAAATATAGATGGAAATATTTATACTCATAATGTTGATCCTGATTTTTCAAAAAACAATTTGTCAGTCGGAACGCATACGATTACTCTAACTGTTACCGATAATTCTGGGCAAACCGCGACAGATACTATCACAGTTATTATTAATCCTTCGATTCCTTTAACAGCTACAATCAATTCTCCAAATAACGGTGATGTGTTTTTAAGGATGGATGATGTTATTAATTTTGACGGTTCGGCAAGCGGAGGAGTGAGTCCTTATACATATCAATGGTTTTCAAATCAAGACGGAGATATTACTCCGACTGAAAATCCTAAAAACAAATTTTCCAAAAACGATTTGTCAGTAAACAGTCATACAATAACTTTAACTGTTACTGACAGCGTTGGTGCGACTTCTACTGATTCTGTAAATATTACTGTTAATGCTAACTGTTCATTTAATAATGTTAAAAACAATACAAAATATACTGCCCAAGAAACATTTTTAATCGCTGATACTAATTGGCGGGATGTTTTAAGTTTAGTTCCGATTGCCATTTGGAATGATAGCGGTACAATTCATAAATATCCGGCATTGATTTATCATTATGAAAGTAATACAAAGTTTGACGCTGATTCAACAATTCATTTTATGCAGATGTATGATCCGAGCCATTTGACAACTATTGGGAATATCCCGGGAGGTCTTAATAATCTCTTTACCGCCGCAGAACCAGTTGGAGCCGGAATGAATATCGGAGATATTTCCAATATTCAGTCGTCTGATTATTTCTCTTACTGGAGCACAATTGGCAGTTTAGTTGTTGTTGATTATGATAATTACAAAGCTGGATTGATGGCAAGCGTTTTTGCTTCCCACAAAAATTCCCCGATTATTTTTGTCAATTCAGCAAATTTGGCTACTTATCAGGCAATGATCAATGGAAAAGTGATTTACACGGTTGGCAGTTTAGACGGAGCAACGCAAGGATATATCAGTGCTAACGCCGGATGCGAAGTTAATTATACTTTAGAGGAAGTTCAAAAGTGGTATGCGACAGAGACTAATAGCGATAAATTGATTTTGGTTAATCCGAATGATCTGAACATTGAAGGTACTGTTTTTTCTATAAACACTGAAAAGAACGGAACTGTCTCTAAATTGTTTTCCAAAATGTCGCTTTCATCTCCATTTTTAGCATCAGTAAAAAAAGAAGTTATTTCATATACTGAATTATCCGACCCAGGACTTAATGATAAGTGCTCCTCCAATGCTGTTATTACTGGTAATATTTCTCAGGCTGATTCTGATGCAGCAAATGCCATTAGTAATCTTTTTTCTAATACTCCAGAATATTTTACTATAATTGCCGCGCCACCAGCCATTCCAGATTCTGAATATGATAGGTGTCCTGGTGCAGGAATCTGGCAGATGAGAATGGCTGCGGACTGGAAATATGGTTCTTTAGGTGATCTTCATTTAAAAACAGGCAGAATTTATGGAGTAAGTTCTGCTGATTCATCTACTTACGTTAATGAGGTGATTTTTTTCGACAAGTTAATTAGTTCTCTTTACGGGGGCAATTTCACAGGTGTTTCTATTGGACATTCATTTGATAGTGATGAAACAAATGCTCAATTAATTAAACAAAAAACTTCGTCCTCTGGTTATAATTCAAGTTGTTTTGTTGGTAGTGCTGGCTATCCTGATTGTATTCAAGATGCATCCCCTCCAACTTCTGTTTATCAAAATATGAGATTTATTACTTTTGCAGATCACGGCAGTCCTGGCGGTTGGTGCGGCACATTGGAGTGGAATCAAATTCCTTGGTTAGATCTTCCTTATTCAATAGGTCATGCCTGTCTAACAAACAATTACTGGCAAGGGTTTTCATCTGCTTTTGGAGCAAATATGATAAGAAAAGGAGCGATTGGCTATCTTGGTTCTGCTGGCGTAACATTTTTAGGTTCTTTATATTGCCCCGGAGAAATTAAAAGATTAACCGGTGATGATCATAATACTGTTACTTTAGGCTTTTTGCCTCCTTTAGGAAGTTTACGACAGTTGCACTATATTTTTCTTGGCGATCCAACCCTTCAGCTCAAACTAAAACAAGTTAATTGGGATTAAAATTTTAAAATAAATTTATTTAATCAAAAATCTATGCTTAA
>QMNG01000119.1 GCA_003647645.1 candidate division Kazan bacterium
GACGTATGACATCTTCTATATCCTTCTTTTCTTTTGGTTTATCTGGAACTTGCGGAACCACAATATTTTCGCCAAAGCTCCGGTTGATTCTACTCATTAACGCTTCCATAGAATAAACCGTTAGCCTGTTACCCTGTTCCTGACGGAAAAAATCTTGAAGTATTTTCGTAACGTCCTGGGCAAGTTTGGGTTTATAATCAGCCATGGAAGGACCTGCAAATAACAAAGAACTGAAGATCACAATTATTCCACCTACTGTCAATTTTCTAAACATAATATCTCTCCTTAATTTAATTTGTCTTCCAAAACACGGACGCTACTGCCCTATCTATGTTGACGTATGACATTTATGGATTCTCCTAATTGTTTTTAGGCCATTCAGGAATTAAATGACCGTCATTATCTGTTAAGCTCCATGCTTTAATTGTGTCATCAGCCCTTTCTGCAACAACCAACCAATTTATAACATCATCGCATGGATCTTTTGATGTTATAGTAAGGGTAGCTCCCGAGACTGATCCTTTTACTGGTGTCCAACCTGATTGATTTTGAGCAAATACTTGAACGTCCTGCGTTAAAGCTTCAAAAGTCCCCGCAGTCATGCCGGATTCAGCATTAAGATCAATAACGGCATTGCCGTCTGAAAGTTTTACAGCCCCCCTGTAAATCAAATCAGCCTTTGGCCCCTCTATAAAAGAGTGATACAACCACTTGTTTTCATCCAAAGGATGTGTAATTTTAAACGAACCTGATCCCTTTGATAAAGCACCAGTAATGCTTAAATCACCACTGCTATTTAAAGTCATATTGTCTGCACCATTATTCCAAGTAAATGAATCATCGCTGTGCTTATATAAAATATATCCTGCATAACCACTTGCAGGATCTCCAAAAGCTATAGCTCCATTGTTATTTGTTCCAGACAGTAAATTTATAGATAAATCACCATTGTTCTCAAACACAGCAACGGCATCTGCTTTAGCAGTAGCTGAAGCATCACTTGCCATGACATGAAGCTTCTTTTCAGGGGCAGAAGTACCAATTCCCACATCCCCATCAACTACCAAATTGTCGGTCCCAGGATTAGTCGTTCCTCCGACATGGACACCACCTACGGTCGTGAGATATCCGTCAAAATTAATATCCCCTGCATAACTACTTTCCCCAAAATCACCAGTAACTGTTCCAGGCCCACTATACACTGCCGCACCATTGCCATTAGCTGTATAAACTGATAAATTATCTAAATGAACGACAACACTATTTGCCGCATATATAGCCGTATATCCCGCATTATCACCATTATAATCCCGTATCCTAACATTACTAAGCATGTTTTGACCAGGGACTCTCAAATCTATCGCATATTCATCAGGACCAGTTATATCGGCATTAGATAAAAATAATAGCCCAGGAGATGTGGTATCACTTATGATGGTTTTTATTCCAGTGGTTATACAATAAATAGCAAGATTTGAAACAACTAAAGTATGTGCATCTGTAAGGCTCATCCCTACATCTACTTGGTCTAAATATATGTTTGATAAGTTTAATCGTTCTGGCCCTCCGCTACTGCCAGCAGCTTCGGATCTATCAGTCACGATGCCAGTCTTTACATAAATACAGAAAATATCCTCTATAGTTCCTCCATCTACCCTACCTAATGTTATAAAATCAGCGTTAGCTTTTTTGTAAGTGCTTGCATATCCATCGCCATAAGCCCAATCATGCAGACCTCTTATATGTAAAGCATCGGGAATCCCGTCTGCATACAAGAATTGATTGAAGCACGTACCATGAATATCTTCTATCGTAGCGCCCTGCAAATCCCACAACTTGATCCCATGTGTAAAATTACGAATCATTAAACCTTTTAAAGTTAGCTTATTAGCATCGTCTGCTTGATAACCAGCACCCGTATCACGCCAAGCATAAATAGCCCAAGGAGAAGTTGTCGGGGTCCATGTAGCTTCATCAGCCCCAGGATAAGCAGGTTGATTTGTCTCAAACTCTATATCTCTTATGGTTACATGCGTACCTTTAACCTCAATCGCATAAGGATGTGTAGCAGCATCATAATCAAAATAAAGAATAGTCCCAAAAACCTCATTCTCAAAGTCAGTATTATCCCTCTTGGATCTGTACCCGTCACCGAAAACATATACGTTTTCGTCTATAAGAAGCGAATCAGCAAGCCTATATCGTCCTCCAATAATATGAACTTTACTTAAAGAAGAAATTCCACATTGAATCGCTGCGTTTAAAGCAGTAGTATCATCCGTTGTTCCATCAGCCTTTGCCCCCCACCATTGAGGGTACACTTCAGGTATGGTGGTATCTTCAGTAAATACAATTTCACCTGTACTGTCTAACTTGAATATTTGTTGCGGCCCTACAGGAATATTGCATTGCAAAGTAACGTCATTAACCGAGGCCACCACAAGCCTTGCCCCTCGGTCAAATTTCAAAGTAAAATTACTTGGAATTGTTTCAGCTGTTGTAAAGGTATAGTCGGTGAATTCACCAGAAGAAGGATCATGCCTGAAATAGAGAGTAGCTTTATTCGTTGCACCTACTGCATCAATAATGTCCTTTACACTGTTATTGTCATCATCCACGCCCTGGTCAACGGAAGAGCTGTTAACACAGTAAACGTAATTGACCTGATTATCAGTAGTTAAGTTCCCAACAATATTCAAGTCACCGCTGTCATTTAACACCATAC
>QMNG01000120.1 GCA_003647645.1 candidate division Kazan bacterium
AAAATTAACGACCTATGAAGCCGAAAAGAGGCGATCAGTTAGGCTGGCAGAATCGCTGTAACACTTTCGCCCCAAAGTGATAGTGATAACCTTAAAAAATTTAGCTAACTAGCCTATTAATAATGATAAAATGGAGCTTAACCTCTTAGAAAGAACTAGCCGTCCTCTTCAAGTTATAGCTAAGATTATAACGGACAGTCGATATAGAGCTTTTTGGAAGTATAACAGACAGGTTTCTAAAATCTTAAAGTACAATCACGATTTTCTACTCCGCTATAAGCACTCCATACTCGATGAAATAATAGAGTTCCAAAACGATGCTTACGACTGCTATACTAACATGGTTAAGACATTTGAAAACTCCCCTTTTAAAGATGATTACTTTAGCCGCTTTTGTTTGCCTAACTACGTAACCTATGTCCTATTTCCTATTTCATTTTCGCTATATCCAGCACTACTAACCGCTTATCTCCCACATTGTTATTCTAGCCTCCGCCTTGCTGTTGAGGCATTGGGAGTAATGTATCTAGCCGAAGATATTCCTGACAATTGGTACGAAAGGAAATTAAGAAGGTTCAGAAGGATGATACGAAGAAGAGCAATAAGTGCAGTAATATCTAAAGCAGACCCCAAGTTGGGGAGCTTATTTAGTAAGTTCTCAGATTGGCTACATGCTGTTAATTATCTGAAGAGAGTTACGGAATACTTTTTCAAGAGTCACGAGTTACCTCCACGCTCATTAGGGTCACCCATGCCCTATAAAGAAGCGGATTTAGAAGAGTTAGATCAGCTTGAAAATGACATAAATGCCGTGCGAAGACTTGTTCCCCAGATATTAAGAAAATGGTATTATAGGATAGGCCTCCAACCTTAACATTTTCTAATTCTCTGAATATTTTAACTGTGCTGAATTTCAGTCGGTATCACTGCTAGTTTTTAAGACCTCTAGTCAGAGGTCTTAAGAGTACTTAGGTTACAATCCCACCCCTGCATACGCTCCCTCTCTTTCATAAGAGACACAACTAGGTAGCTTCCTAAAGCCAACATGTTTAGCACAGTAAAATTAGTGGCAGCATAACCTTTCTGATTGATATCACTCATATCTTGCTATTGCTTTTTCGAACTTCATTCTATGTTGGATGCCGAATAAGTCTTTAATTGTTTCATAAACACTCTCCATATCCTGATTCGTTTAATTTCTCTAATAGCTCGTCCTTTTCTATCCCCATGCGATATATTTTCTTAATTGATTCTCTCAAATAATTTCGTAGATTAAGAACGTCAACTTCTTCGATCTCGTCAACTTTACCTGAATGGATTACCTTTGATCTTTTATCGTAAAGCTTTTTTACATTCTCAAAAATTGCCTTTGAATCTTCTCTATTTCTACCAAGTAAGACGGCAACATTCCTTGACACCCGATACCGTGTCTCTCCTCCTCCAGGATTAAATAGAGCTTCTAGACCGATCATTAGGCTCAAGAATGCTAAATATCTCTTAGTAACATGATAAGATTCCTCAAAATTCTCGAACGCTAACCGCAAAAAATCTTTTTGAAAGGGTAGAGTGAACTCCTTAAGGAACTTATGTAATTTTGGAATTTCAGAATCCTCTAAATGGTATAATTCTCTTGATAGAGGCAAAGATGTGGAGGTTCGCATAAATGATTTTGGTATTCCACCTTCTTCGTAATAGTAATATGATAATGGCATGAAAATATTCCCTTCTTTAAATAATCTCATCAACCGAAGCGTTTGCCTCAAATATTCGTGGACATGTTTGCCAGCAAAGTTCCATACCTCCTTTGGAATCTCAATAACTCTTCCACGATAGTCAAGCTTAATCTCACCAATCATTTTTTTACTGATAAAGTAGATTCTTTTTTCAGAAGAGTTAATACATGGATAAGGAAAGAACAGTTTGTCATAAACTAACTCCCGTGGAAGGTTCTCAAGATTTGAAATAAAATGAACTGCTTCATCTACTGGAACAGAAGTTATCTCGAACCCATGTTCTAGACGATATTTCAAGATTGATTGATCAACATTTGCTAGTACACCTAAGAAATGTACCTCTTTCTTAATCATTCTTAGCTTTGGGGTCATTACATTTCATACAATATTTAAGTGTTAAGCATAGTAACGACTTTTGGAGACATAATATATTATTCTGTAAAGCAGTATATCTAGGCTTGAGATTATTCTTAACAAATAAAGATCATAAGTAAGAATAGTTCAACGAATAACTACGTTTTCTTAATCTTATTCCACCTAAATTTTTAGACTAAAACCACCTCTTGCATAGACTCCCTCCAGCGTCTATTTGCAACCTCTTTTTCGTAAAGCTCACTCAGTTATTAAAACGTCTCTCACCTTTTTAAAAATTTTGGATTTAAGATCTTGAAGATGAACTCCGCTAAGGGTGTTTCTACGTTGAACAATATGAGGAGAATATTGTGTATTGCTGGTAGGCATCTGAGCGTTGCTGCTAGGTAAAGGGGCCACAGCCAAGCTCTTCTTAAAAGGGTCAATATTCTACTTGGATAAGATTTTGAGATAAGATAGTCTGCAAATTTACGGTAAGCTATGGATGTCGACAATGCTATCAAGAGTCCAGCCAACTCTCTCATTAACCAAGTCCAGAGGGGCATATTTATCCAGTAAAGCATTACTATCGGATTGGCCTCCAGATATATTC
>QMNG01000121.1 GCA_003647645.1 candidate division Kazan bacterium
TATTTGTATGATGCAAGTGTGTTAGCACCAGCAGGAGAAGACAAATACGGTATATTAGTTGGTTCAAGTGACATGGCTTTTGCAGTAACTCAATACAATTTAGCGTCTAAAATACCCAATGGAACTGGTAGTGGTCAATTGTCTTACGGAGAAACGAGTATTGTAGGTGCTGGGGATGATTATCAAACGTGGCAAAGAGCATTTGATAACATGAGTGGTTCAGATATAACAGTTAAAGAGATAGGTATGTTTGCTAAAGTAACGAGAGAAGAATCTGGAGTTCCGACACCATACTACGTAATGTTAGCAAGAGACGTAATTACTACGACTACTGTGCCTAACGGTGGTAGACTGATTGTTAAGTACACATTCAAGATAAATCCATAATGAAGTAACATGAGCTTCATTGCAGGTATAGGGGCTGGTATAAGCCAAATAATAGGACAAATCCAAGACAGAGTGGAAGGAATAGTATCAACTATCATTAACTTTTTCAGGAACATAGCTAACAACATATACGTATTCTTCCTTAAAACTGGGGACTATTTTATGACGAATCCGAGAGGGATGATACTTTTCTTTGCTAACGTATGGACTTTAATGTATTGAGAGGTGGTATAAATGATACCAAATTTACCTTTCCCAAATCTCGATATAACAACAAGAGGAAACATAGCAGAGGTTAAACTAAAGAATCAAGACTTAGCAGACATGCTAAAAAAGGCAGTAGAAAATAGAGGACAAAAGGTAAAAGATGTGGAAGTGTATCCAGACGCATTCGTAATAGTAGTGGACTTATCCGACTTAGAACGAACTCTAATTAATCAAGGACTGAAGGCTACGTTAGAGCCAAAGGAAATCAAGATAACTATCGACAGAAGGGAGCTGATAAATGCGTTTGCTACTATAACACAGTTAAACCAAAAAGGAATAGAAATAATTGACGAAAGAGACTACATATTGTTAAGAGGTAACATAGTCGGAATACCGAATATTAGCAGGTAGCTATGGTTACGTGGGAAGACATCCAAACAGCTTTAACAGATTTTTGGAATTGGTTAACTGGAGTTGGAGGAGGCTTAACAGATAGTTTAGGTGAGCTTGGTTCATGGTTATACGGTGGAATCAAATGGTTAGCCGATCAAATCTACAATGCATTGACTTACTTTAGTAATTGGTTGTATCACGGTTTAACATGGTTGGGAGATAAACTTAAGGAAGGATACGAAGCAATAGCACAATGGATAAGTGGAGGATTACAATGGATAGGTAGTGGTTTATCTTGGATAGGTCAACAGTTATACAGTTTTGGACAATGGTTATGGAGCGGAATCGTTAATACGGCAATAACAGTAGCAAATACGATTGAAGGGTTCATTAATTGGGTATGGGAAGGTATTGTAAACATCTACAACAACATAGTAAACTACTTAGCTTCTTGGGTTCATGGAATAAATGATTTCCTAAATGATTGGATTAAATCACTAAGAGATAAGTTCAGAGACTTAGTCTTAGTAAATACAACGTTACCAGCAATATTCAAGTCATTCGACATGCTTACTGAAGGTAAACTAAAAGAAGGACTTTTAGGGATGTTTATATCACCTTTTGCGGGTGCAATAGCGAGTGAACTGGTGGATATAGTTGTACCAAGACCAAGTAGTGAAAGAATAATGTTCTTCCCAGAGTTTCTATTTCCTACGTTGACTTACACACCTATTACAATTGAAAAACCAGAAGAACCTACTGTGCCACCTACGACAGAAATACCTTCAACACCTATGTATCCTCCCTCAATAGGATATAGACCTACTGTTGAGAAATCTAACATAGCCTATACATTGTATGACATTATAGTTCAAGGAATTAGAACTAAGGAATTACTTAGTAAAGTTACTACGGAGTATGAAATAGAGTTATCTAATGTATTTACATGGGAAACAACAAACAAAGCGATTACGGATTATCATCTATGGACTACGGTATTTCAAAGAGTAGAGAAAATAAATAAAGCGACAACTGATTTTATTGTAATATCAGAGCTTGGAACTTGCATAACTAAAATAAACTGCGTGGGAACATCTTACGATATACTGGTGTCTGGCATTACAGGATTACACAAATACAGCTACGTGGGAACGTCATACGACGCATACGTATCTCCAGTAACCAAATTAAGCGGGCTAAGTAAAGCTAAAACTGAGGTTACGTTGTTACCTTCAATTGGTGTAGCAATAGTTACTACTCCATCAACTCAAGTAGTTGTAGAAACCTACATGCCTCAAGAATTACCACCGTATCAAGGTGGAACTGGAACGAGTTATGAGATTGAAGTAATACATCCAACAAGTTCGTTAGTTTCGACAAATAGAGTAGGAACGTCATACGAAATAGGCGGAACAGTAGAAATAGCTTTAATAGAGGCTATAATTTACTTAGGAACTACGGAGTACAAAAAAGTTGAAACAAGACATGCATTTAGTGAAAGCTTTACAATTCAAGGAGTGCAAGTTAGCAAATCAGAACCAGAATATGCTATGTTTGAAGATTGGTATATATCAGCTGGCTTGTCAGGAACGCAATCAGGTGGAACAACACTTACAACCGTTAGAGCTACTAACAATGTCGGAACGTCGTATAGTGTCGAACTTACTTAAGATTGTTTGAGGTGATAGTATGAATCCAA
>QMNG01000122.1 GCA_003647645.1 candidate division Kazan bacterium
ATTATAAACTGTTGTCGGATACAGTGCATAGAACTGTGGCACCATTGCTACATCCCTAAATTTTGCAGGTAGACTAGTAACAGCCTGGTTATCGAAATAGACTCTTCCCTTTGTTGGTTTCTCTAGCCCAGCTATAATCCTTAGAGTAGTTGTTTTTCCGCAACCACTTGGGCCAAGGATTGCAAAGAACTCCTTATCCCTGATCTCCAAGTTCATATTCCTTACTGCTACTACCTTCCCGAACACCTTTGTTATATCTTTCAGCCTTACATCAACCATCATGTATCACCAAGGACTCTCCCGGTTCTCTTATCATATATTACTGCTTTTGTTAAATCAAGACATATCTTGTTTTTAGCCCCGATTATATCTCTATTTAAAATATCTCGTGATGAATAGATCTTTAATACTGTATCATTTATTCTAGCAAATACTAGTATCTCGCTTCCATGATTTTCATAACCAATAATCTCAGCTTCAATCTCTAACCCACTACATTCTTGACTAGACTCTATTGTTGATTGAGAGGGCTTAATGGTAATCACTATCTCTTGCTGTGTACCAGCTACACCCAATTCCTTTATTATATCTACATAGTTTGGTGCATAGTCTTTAACAAGGATCTTCCTCTTTACAGGGGAGGTTAACTCTATGGCAACACCATTCTCCTGACTAACTACACGTCCATATAACTCATTTAACATGTTTCCAGTTAAGTATCGTGCAAGCCACAGGTTTATTGGCTTATCATATATCTCTATCGGTGTTCCGTATTGTAGTATCCTACCATTATATAGTACAGCTATATAATCACTTAAAGCAAGAGCTTCAATAGGATCTGGTGTAGCAAATATAGAGGTCTTCCCTAAAGTCGTTTTAAGCTTCTTAAACTCTGTCCTAAGAGCTGACCTTATTTTTGCATCCAGGTTTATAAATGGTTCATCGAATAAATAGAGCTCAGCATCCTTTACAAGAGCCCTTGCTAAAGCTACCCTCTGCCTCTCACCCCCACTTAGTTTATCAGCTTTTCGTTCAAGAAGATGCTCTATCTTCAAGAACTTGGCTATCTCTCTAATCTTTTTATCCATAACCTCTTTTGGCAATTTAGCAGCTATTAATGGTGAAGCTATATTCTCATATACAGTCATATGAGTGTATAGTGCAAGGGTTTCAAACACCATTGCAACTCCACGCTGGTATGGAGGAAGATCATTTATTACCTTCCCGTCCATCAATATATCTCCACTATCTTGCCTCTCTAACCCGGCAATGATTTTCAGTAGTGTTGTCTTGCCGCTTCCAGGGGGCCCGAGCAGGGATAGTGTTTCTCCCCTTCTTAGGCCCAAGCTAATGTTGTCTAGTACGGTTTTGTCTCCATATCTCTTTTTGATATTTCTAAGTTCTAGGAAGTAGTTGCTCACCCTAATTCACCTTCTTACAGTCCCAAATGTTAGCCCTCTTAGTAGGTGTTTCTGTACAAGGAATACGAATATGATTATTGGTAGGATGTATACAACCTCTATGGCCGCTATTCTTCCCCAGTTGAATCCTCTTTCGCCACGAATGCTACTTAGCAATACTGATGTAGGCCTAGTATCTATGCTGCTGAGGAGTAGTGCGAACACGAACTCGTTCCATATAGTTATTGCTGAGAAGACCATGGAGGCTACTATACCGGGTAGGACCATTGGGATAACTATTTTAAATAATACATATGTTAGTGAATGCCCATCAAGTATTGCTGCCTGATCAATATCCTTGGGTATATCATCTATAAAGCTCTTAATCATCCATATAGAGAATGGAAGAGATACTGTAGCATACATTAGTATTAACCCAGTGTAGGTTCCTTTCAAGCCAAGTTTCTGAAACATAACAAAGATTGGTATAACAAGGGCTATGGGAGGCATCATTCTAGTAGATAGTATATAGAACATAAGTATATTCTTGCCCCTTATCGCGTATCTTGAGAAGGCGTATGCAGCAAAAACCGATAGTAATAATGCTAACCCTACCCCGCCAACAGTTATTATTACAGAGTTTTTAATCGCATCAAAAGCTCCATAACGAGCAGCTTCCTCAAAGTTTTCAAGAGTTACTTGTGTTAAATAGAATGGGTTAGAGAACATTTCTGATCTAGTCTTAAAGGCTGTAGTAAATATCCAGTAGAGTGGTGATAAATAAGCTAGTATGAGGAACACTAGCACAGCAACTCTTAGGTATTTCTTTAGCTTATATAGTAGAAGGGATTCAACCAAGGCTTCTCACCCACGTTTAAGTATTAGGTATCTCATAAACACGTTTGTCATAAAGATCACGAGTACTATTACTAGGTAGCTAAGTGCTGTAGCAGAGCCAAAGTCCCATTCAATAAATGCTAACTTGTAGATATAGACTGATATTAATTCAGTAGTAGTTCCTGGTCCGCCTGCAGTTAACACATATACTGTATCAAATGTTTTTAATGAGTCCATTAACCTAAACATTAGAATTAATGCTATCATGGGTTTAATGTATGGTAGTATTAAATACCTTAGCTTATACCAAAAGCTAAGGCCGTCAACCTCGGCTTGCTCCCATAGATCTGTTGGTATGGCTCCCATTCCAGCTAATATAATGTACATAACAAATGGTGTCCAGATCCATGATTCAACTAGTATAAC
>QMNG01000123.1 GCA_003647645.1 candidate division Kazan bacterium
TTATCCTGCGTTTTTAATACAGGAGTATATTCATCCTGAGATAAGTTTTCAGGCCAATGTGTATGGGAAAGACAATATGGAAATGGAGTTTGTTATAGGAGACTTGAGCGGCAGTCTGACAGACCAATTCCCAGGACGCAGAATAGAAATAAAAGGCGGGCAGACAAAAGTTGTTCGTCCGGAATTTAACTCTAAGAAAATTGTTTTTGAAGATGGTGAGCGTAAATGTAAGCAGACAACTATAGAGGAACGGAAAAAGGCAGAGGAAAAGATGCCGGAGCTATTGAAGAAATTGCAGCCTCTTTTAAATGAAGTATACGGTCTTTCCGTTTTCAGCGAAACTCCCAGGGATATAGAGGGGCTTTACAAAAATGGCAGGATATACCTGGTTCAGTGCCGCCGGCTGGATGTCGGCAGTTCCTCGCCGGCGCTAAATTCGGCATACCCGGAGCGGAAAACAGAAGAAACAGCGCAAAAAGAATCCGCCGCCTCGGCGGTTAGCTTATTTAATCCAAGGTTTCTAAGACAAGAGGAAGTCAATAATTGGGAAGAATTAATGAGGGAGATAAAGAATAAAAGCCAGGAAGCTGCCGTTAATTTGTTGGAAAAAGAAGATTTCCCATTTAAATATAATAACGATGAATCTGCTATTGCCCCTGGACGCTTGAGAGTGCTTGAGGGTAAAGATGTTTACATCCCCGGGTTGCCTTTTTATTTATGGGGGAAAACTCACGGTGGAGTAGGCGCCTGGACAGGAGAAGCAATAACCTCTTTACATATAGAGGAAGAAACAAGAAAAAATGGAGTTATATTCTTAGCAGATACAGTTATGATGGCAAAATTGGCTGATGTTAATAATTTGCCTGATTTAAAAGAAGTAGAAGGTGATTATAATGAAGTGTGGGTTGGCATGAGATTGAGTTATGATACTTTTAGAGCATCTGCTTATGCCTTGAGTAAGCCAGAAAATCAAAATGATGTTAAAATAGAGTTTCTGGAAGAATTATCTCTCGATATCTTCGGATTAAGAAATTTAGAGATTAAAAATTTTAATAGAATAGATTTAAAAATTGCGTCTTTACATTTATTCCACATCATTTCAAGTTATACCTTAGCTAAGAATATGAGGGCTTTTTATCCAAGGCGTATATGTAGAGATTGGGTTGCGAATATCCCAGATAATTACGGGCCATTTCTAGAAATAATAGATACAAGTAAAGGCGGATTAGAAGCGAGTATTTGCGAATCTGATTCCGCCAAAATATCGGATTATGAATGTTCTTGGATAAGCTTCGCATTGCTAAGTATGTTAAGAAATATTTGGAAAGCCCCCGGTAGTGCTATCGCAGGTAACTGGTTTGATTGCCCATACTTTAAAGAAGTATTTCTTAACACTTTGCTTGGAAACAAAGAGATGGCCCAAAGGGTTTGGGAGAGCCTTGATTTTAAGAGTAGTTGTGAATACGGGGTTAATATTTTGGATTGGAAGAACGCATTGAAATACTTAGATATGGCACTAGCAGATATTAACAAAAAGAAAGATTCCGTTTCTTTGCCGACAAAAGAAACCCAAAAGACTGCACGTAGTTTTTATCAAAAAAGAAGTGTAAATGGGGTCAAATCTCAACATTTAACAAAGGAGCAGGAGAAATCCAGCAGCCCGATGGCGTTAGCTCATAGCTTATTGCTCACTCTTCGACTTCGCTCAGGGCAAGTAGCGCATAGTTCATTGTTTAAACAGCCATTAGCTGAGAGCTATCAGTTATCAGCCAATCTTCGCTCCAGCTCGCCGGTAGATGGGAAAATCGCCTCCAGCAGTGTGGTGGACAATAGGAAAAAATCTTCCAGCCCCCTTAAGGTGGTTCAGTCCATATTGAAAGAATTAGGCTGGGCAAGTGGCCCTTATGAGTGGATAAAAGAAAACGCATCTTTAGTTGCCCAAAGGACAATTGTAAGTAGCCAGATGGAGATAGCACTGGTCAGAGAGATACTTAGAAAAGTAAGAAGAGAGGCAAGAGCAAGGGGGTATTCTACTGAAGAGATAAAGAATAGAATAATTCCTCAACTTGCCCAGCTTACTATGACAGGAGGTCTGGGGGCTTTGATGCCTGATGAAATAAGAGGATTAGCTAATAACGGTGCTGATGTAGTAGGGATTACTCCTTTGTATTCAAAATGGATAAAGGGAGGAGAAGCGGTGGATGAAAAATATGTTAAGATTCTTCTTTCAGTGTTAGATGATACAGGAATAGTTTATAAAATAAAAGATTTTGAAATCAAAGTATATTTTTATAAATTAGATAAATTAGAGAGAGCAAAATTGTATTTCTTATATTCACCTTCTATATTTGACGGGGTTTATCCTGACCCTGCGGGAGGAGTAAAAAGGACAGAGCAAATGGTAATTTTTAGAAAGGCACAATTTAAGCTTCTTAAGATACTAAAACAAAAACGCAAGACAAAAGATAAATTTATCTTTTTGACAAATGAGCTTTATACAGGATTGGTTCCTCCCGGGGCATTGAGGGATGAATATACAGAAGATGAAGATTTCAAAGAGAGTCTTGTCTATCAAATTAACCACAGTGTTGTTCCTGCTGCTTTTCCTGATTTTGAATTCAGCATATTTGATAAATTTAAAATAAA
>QMNG01000124.1 GCA_003647645.1 candidate division Kazan bacterium
ATAGCTTGCTTGATAATAAGCACACTTCTATCTTTTAGCTTTATAATTTTATGGTTCATATGGTATCTTTGATTTAGGTGATTCAAGTAGTCTTAGAATACCTTACTATTTCTTAGATTTTTATCCCGTATTCCGTTGCTACTACATAGGTGTCTCATAAGGCATACATTTCACTCTTTAAGGGCACTTTTATTCTCTACCCTAAGCAAAATATTAAGTTCTACCAGATTAGCTTAAGCACCAATGTTCTGTGGATTTACGATATAAAGATATTATAAACGACATGATGTATCTTAGGTTTACTTAAAGGATCATTCATAAAGTATCATTTCCTTTAATTTAACTAGAAAATACTTAAATTCTAGCCGTTTTCAATATTCTACGTCCTCTTGTAACCACCTATTGGAGGAGTCTCATATGGAGACAGTAGTAATAGCTTTAGGAGGAAACGCCTTCCTTCAAAAAGGCCAAAAAGGTACTGTAGAAGAACAATGGAATAACGTTGTAAGAGCTATGAAGCAAATAGCAGACATAATCGAGTGTGGGTATAGAGTAGTTCTAACACATGGTAATGGACCACAAGTAGGTAATATATTGGTATGGATGGAGTCTGCTAAAGAAAGAATACCACCACTTACAATGGATATTGCAGGTGCAATGACTCAGGGATGGCTAGGATATATGATTCAGCAAGCCTTGAGAAATGAGTTAAGACGTAGAGGATTAAATAAGGTAGTAGTATCGATTGTAAATCAAGTACTTGTAGATAAAAATGACCCAGCATTTCAGAATCCAACAAAATATGTAGGACCTTACTATACAGAGGAGGAGGCAAAGAAAATTGCTAAAGAAAAAGGCTGGACAATGAAACCTGATCCACGTGGTGGCTGGAGAAGAGTAGTGCCATCACCCGATCCTAAAGATAATCTTGAGATTGACGCAATACGTGCACTAGTAGAAGCAGGCTTTATAGTAGTAGCTTCTGGTGGTGGAGGAATACCGGTAATAAACGAAGACGGTGAAATAAAAGGTGTTGAAGCAGTAATAGACAAAGACTTAGCGGGCGAAATATTAGCATCAAAACTTGGGGCAGACTATTTCATAATACTAACAGATGTAGAAGGGGCAATGATTAACTTTGGTAAACCTAATCAAAAGATGTTAAGAAAGATAACAGTAAGTGAAGCAGAGAAATACTACAAGGAAGGGCACTTCAAGCCAGGATCTATGGGACCAAAAGTACTCGCTTGTATAAGATTCATAAAACATGGAGGAAAGAAAGCGGCCATAGGACACCTATATAGAGCGCTTGATACATTAGAAGAGAAAACAGGTACAATAATAGTACCAGACTAATAACATTAATAAAAACATAGAAAACATAGATGTTTCTATATTAGTCTAAATTCTTTTATCTCATTTCATTATCTTACTTCTTGTTATTCTATAAACTATAAGTAAGGGTATTATTGAAGTCAATGCAATAGCTGAGGCAATCATCATACTATAAGTGTATCCTAAGACATCGGTTAAGGGCCCGAATACGGAAACAGCTGACCCTGCAATACTCATACTAGTATTTATCAATCCCATAGCTAACCCTCTTCTATCTTTACCACTAACTTCAGAAGCTAAGCGTATAAACCCAGTGTCATAGAATGGATAGATAGGTATAATCCATAATAAGACTAATGTGTATCCCCGAAGAAACGATGCTAACAGATATACTAACGAGTACATTATAATAGCTACTAGAACGGTCTTAACCCCACCAAGCTTATCAGCTATGGCACCAGCAATAGGTCTAACTATAGCACCTGTAAATGAGGGTAAACTAGTAATTGCTAATCCATAGAGTAATATATTTTCGTTTACTTCATAGTAAAGTTTTACCGATATTAAATTAAGCGCGTACTCCATACCCAACGTTAAAATTATGCATGTAAGAGCTACATATCCTAATACTCCTTTCAGTATATATGCTATTCTAACAGGCGTATATTTCCATTCATACTTTCCGAGAACAAAGTATGATAAGGTATATGCAAGTCCGGCTAGTATTCCAGAGAGAATTAGTGTTAAACGTATGTTAGTATAGCTGGCCATAAGACCAGCAACAATGCCGCCTAATCCCCAACCAATACTACCACCTAGAGCGAAAAAACCATATCTACGGCCTATGTATTCGCCCGAAATCCTTGATATACCGGCAAGTATTGTTGGCCAAGCAGCAGCCCATCCAAGTGATGCAAGAGCTACAATTATTGGGATAAATTCTAGCTCTACAATTCCTACAAGAGATATAACGTAGGCTAGAACGCCAAATATGAGTACACGTTTGATACCATATCTATCGCTTAGATAACCCCATATAAATGATGTTAGACCAGGAAGCCATTCGCAGCTGGCAATAATTAGTACCATAGAATAAGAAGCATTTAGAAAATCAGTGTAATACGGACGTGAAAGTGAAAAGTATATACTCCATCCAAGACCTCCCATGAAATTCGCTATTGTGAGTAGTATGAGCTTTTTATTCACAACAAGTCCTAGAGTCTTAAGACATCAAGGTTAATTAAAAACTTTACTATATTATAATTCCAATTATAGTGATGATACTGCATCCTTGATCAATTAGATG
>QMNG01000125.1 GCA_003647645.1 candidate division Kazan bacterium
AAATCCATCCTTTATGTGCGTAATCACGGTCTTTTCCCCCGACAGGGTGAGACCGCGTTCTGCAAGGAATACTCCTACCGCTGGTTTCACTTTCTCCTCCAGCAACCGTTTTGATTTACCCGTAATGATGAAATCATCGGCATACCGGATGAAATTGACACGGGATCGACGGGGGACTGCACTGCGGACGGCTTCCTCCAGTCCGTCGAGTGTCATATTAGCCAGCGTGGGACTGATGACTCCATGAACGCAAAAGATAACTTGGTATTTCCGGGCCTCCTTCCGGTCCTGACCCAGGACTGACTTCTGAAACAGGGATCGAATGCATTATCTTAATTGAATCCAAATCAACAAGGATTTCTTTAACTACGAGGCGTATGATCTTTTGGCGATCACGTACACTCATAGAGTCTGCTGTCTTACACAACCGCCCTAAAAAATCCTCTATGTTTTCAGACAGGCGAAGAAACTGCTTGTGATTGGAAGACGCAGCCTCCAGATTGTTTAATTCCGTCTTCAATGCCTCCTGTCTCTTTCTCAAGCCTGGCATACGCCTTCGCAGTTCCTCTACTTGCATAAGCCCTTCTTGATAGGCATCTAAAAGTTTTTCAGTACTTTTACCGATACGGGTTATCTCTCTTTCAACACCATCTTTCCTTCTCTTTGTGGGACTAGAATCCTGGATTTGTTTTATCCTGCGCGTTATCTCCGAGCGGATTAACTCCGGGCTCTTAAGCAATCGGACCACGTGTTTCCAGACAACCTCATCCAGATAATCTTGGCGGATAGGCCGGTTTTCACAGACCCTCTTATTGAAGTAACGATAGGCATCAGAGCCTAGACAACGATAATAGTACAGCTTTTTCTTCGATGTTCGTGTGGAGGTCCTGTACAATGCATAGCCGCATCGATTACAGACCAGCATCCCTTGCAGTAATGTCGGCTCAACGGTTCGCCGGGGCGAAAAGCGTTTGTTGTGCTCCAGGCGTTCTTGAGCCAGCCCGAAGGTCTCTTCTTCCACAATAGCGGGAACAGGGATCTCCATCCACTCAGACCGGGGTCGTTCACGGTTGCTGCTTGTGCGCGGAGAAAAACCACCCCGTTGACGTAACAGTCGGGTCACTTTTTTCCTTTCAGTGAGCTCCGTCTTCCCAAAACACGCCTTCCCCATATAGGCAGGATTACGCAACATTGCCCACACCGTAGAACGCTCCCACTGCGATTTACCCTTGCGAGTTTGGATTCTATGAGCATTAAGCCAGCGAGCTATCGCGTTGATACTGAACCCAGCTTCTGTATATAATTTGTATACTTCACGGACAACTTCAGCTTGCTCTTCAATCACCTCGTAGTATGCCGCTGAGGTATCCGTCTTCTTAATGTAACGGTATCCATAGGGAGCACCAGAAAGCACATTGACCGACCCTGCCTTGGCACGGTATCTTTTCCCACGCCTGCTGCGTTCAGCGATCTGGGCACGCTCATACTCCGCAATCATACCTTGAAATTGTAAAAGTAATTCCTCTTCAGGTGTCGTCGCCTTTGGGGATTTGACAAACGCAACTTCTACACCATAACGAGCAAATTCTTCGATCAACAAGACTTGGTAAGCGTATTTGCGACTCAGCCGATCCGGGGAATAGGCCAGCACAGTTTCAATTTGGCCTTCAGAAGCCAGATCACGCAATCGCTCCAAGCCAGGACGTATAAGGCTCGCTCCGCTATATCCTTCGTCTTGGAAAATCCACTCCTGAGGTACGGTGTAAGCTTCATTACGAGCATAATTCATCAGGGCCAACACCTGGCTACCAATCGTATGTTCCTCTTTTTGCCGATCCGAGGACACTCGTGCATAAATCGCTACCAGCTTCATCTACTGGACCTCCAAATTGTTCCTCTAACATGTCATCCCCATAAACCCGTTCCCAGATCCTCTCAGGGACCAAGAGCTTATACACTTGCATGATCTTTTCCGATGACAACCGGTCATAGCTGTATTGCACCTTGATTTCTCTGAAGCATTCTCCCCTCTTAACCACGCCCCCGACCATTTTGCAAAAAGGCTTCCAGTGCTTGGGTTACTATCTCGCTTAAGCTTTGCCCGGTACTCTTTGCATATTTTCGAAGTGCCTCGATCAGGTTCTTGGATAGCTTCACCGTAAAGGCAATCTTTGTATCCGGTACCGGGATTTGCTTTCCAATCAGTTCTGCTTCGCGTATATAGCGGTAAGCCTGACGTTTGGAGATGCGATATCGCCTTGCCAATGCCGTCGCTGCCCCTGATAAAGATTTTTCGCTCTTTATCAAAACCAATGCCGTATTGATACGCTGGGCATGTTGCGGTTTTGATGATCTTGTCATAGGTCATATTTATACAACTTTTTATGACACAATGTCAAGCTTTTTTAATTCCGTCGATATCGTATAACCTTGATAAACTCGAAGTTATCTTTTGCGTTCATGGAGTCATTACACCCCCTTGAGGCGTACCCTTTATTGTGGGGATAAATTTACCGTCCTCCATCACGCCGGACTTGAGGAATCTCTCGACCAGCCCCAGGATATTACCATCGGCCACTTCCCCGGCAAGTGCCTTCATAATAAGGCTGTGAGGGATATTGTCGAAGAATGC
>QMNG01000126.1 GCA_003647645.1 candidate division Kazan bacterium
AAAATATCCATCGTTAATGTGTCAAAAGCTGTGAACGGTTACTCATATCGTAACCACCTTATCTGCAGAAATTAAGTTGTTCAGAATTTCCTCAGCACCTGTTTTGTATTAAAAAATTTTTCAGTAATCTATTTTTTTAAAAATAATATCTTCGTTCTGGATTTCAAATTCCACATACTTTAATTTATAACAGCGATGCCTGTTAGATTCGTTGAATTTATTAAAACTGTTAATAAGCCTCTTATATTTTTCTGTTGGCCTCTCCTTCACGGTTTGTTTCTGAGCAAATTGCCTACAAACCAGTATTGGCTGAATATGACTCTTTCGGTTCGGGATATAGTACTGCTCTATCCAGTTTATATATCTCTGAAGTTGATTGACAAAACGCTCATTTGCAAGGCAGGTTTTTAATTCTATGGGGACAACAGTTCGACAGCGACTGTTAGTGACAGACAAAAGAACATCAATCTTTTGCATACCAACGCCACAGGATACTTCGTTCCCAATCCATTCAATAGCACCGTTACCTAAAATAGAACTATCCAGAGTTTTATTGATGCCCATTCCTATATTTTTGACTATATACGCTTGAAGGTGCGGCTCAAAAGACTTCTTTTCTATAAGTTTTCTTATTAGTCGAGGCAATACATCAATATTTTCAACTCTACCCTCATAAGGCTTAGCAGGCTCATCCACACAAATTATATTTTGGGTCTCCAAGTTGAACGACAGCAACTTGTCGTTGCAAGATATTTTGTGCTTATGATTTTTGTTTCTGATGAGTTGGCAAAGTTTTTCTGATTCATAAATAGTAATCATTGTATTACCACGATTGGCTTTTAGTTTTCTGTATATTAAACTCCATAGCATTTGATCTGGTCGTCGTATATTCTTTATTTCATCGAGCGCCTCCCATTCTGTAACACCCGCCGGATATATCCTATACGGTTCAATTAAGGTTCTGAAGGTCAAGGATTTCCTTAATGGGCCTTTTAAGTATTGCTGCCGGTCGTTGTTGTCCAAAAAAGACCCATCATTTTTTGCTTTAAAAATTCCATAAAATTTACCATCTTGTATCTTGTGTTTGCGGTCTTGCTGAAGGTAGAATATTATAAAATCCCCGCTCCTTATTCTATTCGCATCTGCTATCATTCCAACAAGCAAATTCTCAATCTTTCCAGGCAGATCTGTGCTTTCGCTGATGTTAAAATCTATTCTGTAATTTTTCGCCCCTGTTCCAGCAAACAGATACTCCAAGTGTAACCGAAAAGTTGTCGAATTAACTACAAATACATGCGTTGTCATATTCCTTATCTCTTCTTAAACACAAAGATATACTCGTGCTTAAAAATATAAAATCCACCGACTAAAGCACGGTATCGCCTGAGTTCCTTTTGGTTTCTCTTGCCTGTAGTTTCTTCAAAATTCTTTACGATTATACTTTTTAGCAAAAATCCTCTCTGGAGAATTTTATTCATTGTTAAAAACCCCAACGGTATCCATTCGCCTTTGGAATATTTATCACCAATGACTAAAACAAAGTAGCGCCCTTTTTCCAACACACTGCCAGCATTGCCGACTATTGTGTTCATCATTTCCAAAAACTTTTCAACGGATGGAGCATTAGATAAATCGTTCGGATTTTTGCTAAACTTGATAATGTCGAAGTATGGAGGATGCATTACAAGCAACTGTACCGATTTTTTATTATGTTTTTTAAGCACTTCACTAAAATTGATTGTCGCACTGTCACCATTTACAACCTCGGTTATTACACTATGCTCGTTGCGCTCAAATGAAATGTACTCTCGTGCCTTCTTAGCTATACTCTCTTGCAGTTCCACCCCAATGCCATTTCTTCCAAGTCGTTGGCATTCGATTAGAGTTGTTCCGCATCCGACAAAGGGGTCTAAAACCCAATCTCCCTTTTTAGTGTAGCGTCTTAACATTTGATTTGGAATTTGTGGAATAAAATTTCCCCAGTAGCCGGCGGTGTGGACACCGGTACTATCACGCTTATCTATTACCCATAGACTATCTGTCCGAATGTCATCATACTCTTTCCAACGATTCAAGTTTATATCATTTATTTTACTTGTTTTAACCTGTGTAATCGCCTTCTCAAAGCGCTCCACGTAATATTTTGCTCTATCGATGGTTTGGGATTCGGCAATTTGGTCAAGTTGGTCAAAGATGTATTTTTGACTCATGGTTATTGCATCGCCATTTGAGTCAATATTTAAAATCCCGGCCTTATCTGTTTTTACGCTGCGAAGCTCGTCCTCCAAAGAGAAAACAGAATTTCTTAAAGAAACCAACGATTCTTCTTTCCCCAGCTTCTCGATTTCGTTTAGAATTTTTGATTTGTTAATAAACAACGGCCTGCCGGTTGGCTTAAACCGTGAACGATTGAAAAGAGTTGGTTCATTATTCACTTTGGTCTGGGTCTTCATTTAGGCAACCTCCATCTTTATCCAAGTTTCAATACCGAATACAATCTGGATATAACCCCTTTACGCACAATCCATTATTATTACAAAAACTCAATCTAAAGCAGATTTTCATAATGATATCATACTTTCAACTGATACCTTCCACTCTTAGTCGATACAATAACCAAAAGCCCAGTGT
>QMNG01000127.1 GCA_003647645.1 candidate division Kazan bacterium
AAGTAAGCAAACTATCATACCCATAGTTAAGTCGGCGACCGTCTTCGCGTTCACCGGAGCGTATGTAACGAAGATACCTCGCTTTGTAGCGGCTTCGACATCTACGTTCTCGTATCCAGCACCATGTCTCGATATGATCTTTAAATTTCCCCCCTCTTTGATCACTTCTTCGTCTACAGGCTCCCTAGACCTGACGACTATCAACGCATCTACGTCCTTTACTTCCCTCATGAGGTTTTCTTTGATAAGAGCTTGACTCGGAGAAGCCGTACGTATCTCTGCCACGTTCTTCAGTAAAGTCAACCCTGCTTCATGGATAGGGGCTGTAATCAGGATTTTAGGCTTATCCATCTGGTTCACCTTTAGCATACTCTTAGAACAATCGGGTACTTTCAACTAAACCGTAAGGATGCGACAAATCATAAACCCAACATCCGACAAGGCTGAGAAGCATCTAGGTACATCCTCACTCGGATTTCAGGTCTTCGTACTTCTATTCGATAATAGACTTTCCACGTCTACATTCAGCCTTTTTGCCGTCTGTAGAATCCCGTTCCAAGTTTTCTCCGGAACCTCTATTCCTCTCTCCAAGTTCTTTTTCTCGTTTCGTAGCTCGATCTCCCCGGGTATCAGGATCTCCTCAAATCCCGCCGCCCTCTTAGATTTCTTGATCCTCCTGATCAACCTATCCACGTTAGCCTTAAACTCGTCTACAGGCTGGAAAGCCTCGATTTTAATAGCCATCTGGAAGATGCCTTGCTCCCTCCTTGTTGGGTCGAACGCCGACCCTCTACCACTTAATATCCCCGCCAGTATATCGACGACCATCGCAAGTCCATACCCCTTATAAGCTACAGGTCCTCCAAAGGGTAAGATCGCTCCGCCTTTCAAGTAGTCCTCAGGGTTTGTTGTGGGCTTCCCTTCTTTATCTATGATGTATCCTTCAGGCAGATTCTCTCCTTTCTCAAGTGCGTGCATGACCTTGCCTGCAGCGCAGACAGCCATCGATATGTCGAGTACAAACGGTGGTTCCTTTCCCGCCGGGATGGCTATGCCTACAGGACTCGTGTTTAATATCGGTTCTACACCGCCGTAAGGAGCCATCCTGCCATGTCCGATAGCTAGACATATGCCTATCATATCGTGTGGAACGGCCATTAGGGCGTAGTCTGCCATGCGTCCCATATGGCAGCAGTTGAACGTCGAAACCATCCCTACATCGTATTTCTCAGCCTTTCCTATAGCTAGTTTCATGGTTTTCATGGCGACAACCTGACCTAAACCCCAGCATCCATCGACCAGAGCGGTCGTAGCCGATTCACGTACAACCTTGATTTCACTTCTAGGTTTACATAAACCGTTAAGGATCTTATCGATGTATTCCGGTATCCTCCTTACGCCATGGGAATCATGGCCGCATAGGTTAGACTTCACAAGCAACTCGACGGTTTGCCTCGCCTCATCTGAAGGAGTTCCAGCAGCCTCAAAGATCGCTATCCCCACCCTCTTTAATTGCTCAGCCGTAAAAGTCGGCATCTCTTGATCGCCTGAAAGAGAGTTTAAGGCTTCTCAAATTAAAAATTTCGGTTAAAGAGCAATCGAGGTTGACCTGAGCTATGAAAGGAGAATTTGTTTTCACTATAACGCTGTAAGCATAAACCCTCTAACTTTAAGATTTCCCTCGTTTATTATACTCACGGCAAACCTTTAAGCGAACTACCTTATCGCCGCTTCGTCTGCCCGCTTCACATAGTTAGAGAGGGCCTCGATAGTACTTCATTGAAACCTTCTGACTTTATATTAATAAATTTAAATTTCTCGTTTCATTTTAACAATCCTAAGTCTCTTAGTCCCTCGATTAATTTGGAGTCTGCGATGGAGTAATAGCTCCATTTTCCTTCCTTTCTCTTCTTGATGAGTCCCTTTCTTTCTAGTATGTTAAGGTGGTGTGAGGTCGTGGGTTGTGTCAGGTCTAGAGCCACCATCAACTCGCATACACACATCTCACGCATCGTCAAAAGCTTTATCATTCTGATCCTGTTCTCGTCGGCTAACGCCTTAAAGAATCTACTCTCCCTCTTTGCTAAACTTTTTTCTGCTACTTTGTCGGCGAGTCCCTTCAGTTCCTTCGCATACTTAGAAGCGTCTTCCGCAGGGCAGATCGGCGAGCTAACTAGCCTCTCTAATCTCTCGTCTACTTTAAATCTAGACATATCTGCTCATTACCTGTTACATCGACGAAACTAAATATATCTTATGGACAATCTAAATCCGTTAATTCAACTGCGTTGAGAGGAAACCTCCGTTACTAAAGAATCTCTCATTAATAGTATGAGCTTCTTGGCTATGGTCGTCGGAGCGATCCTAGAAATATCCCATAAAATAGTGGCTGCTCTATACACGCTATTTTCTGCAAAGTTTATTATCAGAGTGATCCGTTTACTTCTAAGACTCGAAGCATCCTCCTTAAGTCCTATTCCTTGGATTCTCTCTTCAAGATCGCTCTGGCAGCTATCACCCCAGAAACTGACGCTTGAATAAGCCCTCTAGTTATACCCGCTCCATCTCCTATGGCGAATAGATTCTTTATCCTAGTTTCCAATTCGTTACTAACGTTTAGTCT
>QMNG01000128.1 GCA_003647645.1 candidate division Kazan bacterium
TAGAACTTGTTTTTTTTCAATGTTTTGATAAAATTTTATTGAAATGCCCCCGTAGTTGAACGGATACAATGCCGCGCTTCGGACGCGGAGGTTGAGGGTTCGAATCCTTCCGGGGGCACCAGGATCCGACTTCCAGGACCTGATAGGATTATCCTCCGACTCTTCCCTCAAACAAGGATTTTTGATAAAATAGGGCTGGGTTTGTTGGTGTGTAACGAAAATATGCCCCCATAGCTCAATTGGGAGAGCAGTGGCCTCTTAAGCCATTGGTTCCGGGTTCGAGTCCTGGTGGGGGCACTATAAATAAATTTTATGTCGGATTTGATTTTAACTGACCAAAACTTCTCAGAGGAAGTTTTAAAGAGCCCAAAACCTGTCTTGGTTGATTTTTGGGCAGAGTGGTGTATGCCCTGTCAAATGATAGCGCCTGTTCTTCAAGAAATCGCCGAAGAATTTGGTGAAAAAATAAAGATAGGCAAACTTAATATTGACGAAAATCCTTTAATCTCTACTACCTTTTCAGTGGAGGCAATTCCCACATTGATTTTATTCAAAAATGGGAAAATAATTCAAAGATTTACTGGAGTTCAACCCAAAGAGGTTATTGTAGAAGTTATTAATTCTGTTATTAAATAGTACTACGAAATTAGTTACGAAATTAGGGAGTACGAAATTAGTACGAAATTACAAAACAAAATTGGGGACGAACAAAATTGGGAACAAAATTGGGGACGTGCATAATATTTTTTGTATAGGAATTTTTAAGGATGTGATATAATTTGATTATGATGAACAAAGAAACAATTAAACAATTTTTGAAGCCGGATTGGAGGAAGATTCTTCTGACAGTTGTAATAACAATTTTTTCATATATTCCATTTATTTGTCCATCTCCACCGCCTGATCTGTTTGTAAAACCTCCACAATGTTATCCTGTTATCACTTTGTTTTTAGAGTTACTAATCTCGTTATATTATAGTTTGGGGTTGCCAGGAGAGAGAGGTAGCATTATGGTTCCAAGAGATATAAGTAATATTGTACTCTATATGTTTCTTGCTATAGAAGCTATAGTCATCTATTTGCTTTCCTGTTTGATAATATTTATTTTTGATAAACTCAGAAGCAAAAAATAATCCTGCAAAATCGCCTGCGTTATGCGCTCGCCTAACAGCAAATTAAGCGGTTCGACTTCGCTTCGCTCGTTTCGCCCAAACCCATTTCGACTTCGCTTAATCTCGATACCTTCTTGTAATTCATCTCCGCCTGCCTTAAATCAAAAAGCACCGGACAACGATTAAGGCGGTTTTGTTGTCTTGGAGATTCTTCTGCCTATTAGCCATCATCCGATTTTTTTAAAAAATTTTAAAGAAAGACTTTCTCAAGAGATAGAAAGATATCTATAGAGTTTTTGATAAAATAGGAAAGGTCAGGATTTGGCGTGTTATACAGCCCTGCTTGAACTTATTTTGTTAAAATTTTTTGAATGATGGAAGATTTGCCGCGCTGCGCGCGGCGGAGTAGGCGGGTAAAATTCATTTACTAATTTTACAAAAACAGCATTTGTCCAACCAAAACCATCTTGATTAGGGTACCTTCCAGCTTTTCCAACATCGCATTTCACTACATTATATTTTTCCCAAAATTTTCCCGTTTTCAAGAAAACTTTTTTGTTTAAATCTAACCATTTTTTAGCCAATCTTTCAGCATCTTCTCTAAATCCGTAATTTAACAATCCCTTAATGGCAATCCATTGTTGGTTTGGCCATCCGTTTGGATAATCGTGCTGTTTAAATTCTTTGGATAAACCGGTTTTTTGTGTATTTGCCAATCCGCCTTTATATTCAAACAATTTTAAATTATCTCTTATTTTATTTGCTTGCTCTTCTGAAGCAAGCTTTGCCCAGAGCGGATAAAAACCACCCGTAGAATAAAAATTGCTTTGTTTTCTGAGTTTGTAATTATAATCAAAGAAAAAACCTTTTTTATCATTCCACATCAACTTTATCATTGTTTTTCTTCTTTTCTTTGCTTGATTTAAATAGTAATCCTGCTTTGATTTATTACCTAGAATTTCGTATATCTTGGCAAGATCAATTTCATATTTATATAAACAGGAGTTTAAATCAACTGGTAAATAGTCAAGGCAATGTTCATTAAATCTGGATGTCATATCCCAACCAGATTCATGCTCTGCGGTGATGTGAGTAATATAATGATCACAATATCTGGATAAATTTTGATAGACCAAGTGTTTTCCGGCTTTTTTATTATCCATCCAATAATTTTTTAATTCATACTCAGCAATTTTTGTTGCATTTCTAAGCCATCGCTTATCTCTGGCAACTCGAAATACCTCTAAAATCATTGAAGTAAGAAAAGGTATTTGAGAAATGCCAAGATTATAAAATCTGTTTCTTGATGGAATAATCCCAAATCTTTTGTAAAGATAGACAAGATTATCTACCATGCCCTTTGCTAAAGATACTTTGTTAGATTCTATCAATCCTAAAATGATGAAGTAACTGTCCCAATAGAATTGGTCATTTTTAAATAGAGTATTATTTGGCGAAATAAAGGAATTTGGCAAACCAATATGAATGCCTTTATCTTGTGGA
>QMNG01000129.1 GCA_003647645.1 candidate division Kazan bacterium
ATAGCTACAATTGTGAACAATGATCTCCTTGTTAGAGGGGCTGTAATAGAGCCTTCACCACTAGTAATAGGGCCCGCAAAGATCGCTATTGGCGAAAGATCTATTGATGATGCGTTAAAAGAATATTTACCTAAATTGATCGAAAGTTCAAGACATGCTGAAGCTGATGAAGCAATGAAAGTTCTTAATATAGTACAGGCGCTCGCTAAATCTGTAAAGGGCGAGGAATTCAAGATCATTTAAAATATTCATATATTTTTCTCCAAATTCTTTTTCCACAAATACACTATTGTGTCAATTAAAGACTAAGCATAAGATAAAGGTAGGAGAAAAAGGTTTTAGTCAGGTATTATTCTTGTTCCGGATAACCCCTTTAAAGCCTCATAGGCTTTGAATAAATGTCCTATGATTGCCTGTTTTCCTCCATTTCTAACGAATCTTATGCCAGCCAGTACTTTTGGCCCCATACTTCCTGGCTTGAAATGACCTTCTTTATAATATTTCTCGGCTTCGCTCGCAGTCATTATATCAACTGGCTTTTGTTTAGGTGTTCCATAATATAGGTAAACTTTTTCGACGTCGGTTAGGATCAAGAATGTTTCTGCACCTAGAGCTGTAGCTAGACGCTCGCCTGCAAGATCCTTGTCTATAACGGCTTCAACGCCTTTTAGCCTGTTATCTTCTTTGACAACAGGTATACCGCCTCCGCCACTAGCTATAACGATAAAGCCTTCATCGACGAGCTTTTTTATTGCATCAATCTCCACGGGGCCTACGGGATCCGGTGAAGGAACTACGCGTCTCCATCCTCCACGGGGATCAGGTTTCATTATCCATCCAAATTCTTTTGCTATACGTTTCGCCTCTTCTTCATCATACCATGGTCCGATGTATTTTGTTGGATTCCGAAATGCTGGATCGTCTTTATTCACCAACACTTGTGTTACAATAGTTACTACTCCTTTGACCTTATTACCGAGAAGATTATGTTCAAGGAGCTTATTATATAATGCTTGCTGTAGTAGATAACCTAACCAGCCTTGAGACATGGCACCAGCTATATCAAGTGTCATTGGCGGCAAACCTTTTGTTTTTAAGCCAGCCATCATCCATTCTGCAATAATACCTACTTGAGGCCCATTACCATGTGTTATAGCTATCTTATATCCTTCCTTAATGATCTTTATCAAAAATTCTGCTGAACGATACGCATTTCTCCAGTAATCTACTGGTGTTCCTTTTTCCCCTTTTGTTTGAAAGGCATTCCCACCAAAAGCCACTACTATAAACTTGTCATCTCTGTTCATGTTATATTACCTCTGCTTACTTTGTCAACAACACTGATTCCTAGTATAACACAAAAATATATTGCTAACTCTGCTAGAACAAATGGATAAATCCTAGACGACTGGAAATCATATAGAATACGTGGGGAGAAAAAGAAAAAGTATAGTATATTTTAATAATGTTTTACCTTACAACTTTAGCCATGGTCATACACATTACTGCTTTCTGTACATGAAGACGGTTCTCTGCTTCTTCAAAGTAAAGACTTTTCTCATAACTATCTAATACTTCATCGGTTACTTCTTGTCCACGATCAGCTGGTCCACAGTGCATGTAATAGGGTTTGCCTGCTTTTTCAAGTCTCTCCATTGTCACAATCCAGTCTTTGTATTTTGCCTGGTATTCCTTAGCCTCTTCTTCATGTACTTTACCGTCAGCACTAAATGGTGGGAAGAATCCTTTGGGGCTCCAAGCTTTTGGATAAACAAATGTAGCGCCTTCAAAAGCCTCATCCATATCATTGACTATTTTAAACTCGCTACCCCAGTATTGTGTATATTCTTTTACTTTATTAATTATGTCATCCAATAACTCGAATCCCGGAGGATGAGCTATATATACATCGGCACCTAGCATTGCAGCAATTAATGCAACGCTTTGTGGCACAGCTAGAGGCTTTAATCCGCCTGAATATGCATAGCTTACAACAAATTTCTTTCCACGTAAATCTCTAGGCCAGCCAAGTGCTTCTAGAGCCGCCATAGCATCAGCTAGTGCTTGGAATGGATGATACAGATCGTCCTCCATATTTAATACTGGCACATTCGACCATTTAGCAAATTCTTGAATGATCCTGTGGCCTCTACCAATGATCCATTTTGCTGGCTTACCGTAGATACGGATAGCTATTCCATCACCATACCTGCTTAGTACTCGAGCCACATCACGAATAGCTTCTGTTTGATAAGGAACCATGTCTTCCGGCAGAGTTGGCGCATATACTTGGTCTGGACTAATGTATATTCCTTGTCCTCCTAACTGGAATATACCCGTCTGAAAACTATTTCTTGTACGTAAGCTCTTATTGTAGAAGATGAGATATAATGTCTTACCTCTCAAATATGGTGTCTCAACTCCCAGATGAAACTTCATCTTAAGGTCTCTAGCAGCTTCTAATACCTTAAATATATCGTCAATACTGTAATCTATGTTGCGTAGCCAATGCTTCCCAGAAAAATAGCCTACATACCATGGTAAGTAAGTCATAGCTTTATCACCAGAACCTGTTTCACTATAACTATAGTCTATGGAGGACTAGTATAT
>QMNG01000130.1 GCA_003647645.1 candidate division Kazan bacterium
CCATTTTACCACAGTATCTCCGCCGCGTACATTCACCCACGGGCAAGCCCGTGGAACTCTGCCCTTCGGGTTATTAGAGGCCACGGTAAGCCTGCGTTTGGGGTATACCGCTTGGAGCCCCATCAATCTCATAAGACGCTCTACCCGCTTATGGTTAACACCGTAGCCTTGCCGGTTCAACCATGCTGTCATTCGCGGCACACCGTACATTGGGGTCCTAGTATACTGCTCGTCTATTAGTCTCATGAGGCGCAGATTAAGCTCGCTCATCGGCTTGGGTTTATAATAGTATGTACTCCTTGCTATTCCCAACAGTTCACATTGCCTTGTCACCGGAATCTGCTTATTATCAGCCTCCACTGAATCGCGCTTCTGTTCAACTGAGCATTGAAGCTTTTTTTTCAACCAGTCCAGTTCCACTTTCAACTGCCCTATCTGCCTGTACAACTCAGCAGTAAGTTCCTCTGAGTCTTTCTCGGACCGCTTCCTGCTGTCGGTAAAAATCTTGGGAACCTCATCTAATAGTTGCCTCCTCCATTGCCTGATTTGATTGCCATGAACCCCAAACTCACTGGACAGTTGTGCAATGGTCTTTTCTCCTCTTACAGCTTCAAGGGCCACCTTCGCCTTGAATGCAGCACTGAATCTTCTCTTTTTGCCCACGATGGACTATAAATTCACCTTAATATACTGTCCAGTTTTTGGGAGGAACTATAATTACCTAAATAACTCACATTCTTTCTTTGATATTTTAGCTGTTATTTTTAATCCCAAAGGAAGCCAAAACCCATCAAAATAGGGGAGACCAGTCTCTTGAAATGACCCTGAGCCTAGGTACACTCCTTGATTTCGGAGCTCACTTAAGAAATCTATGGGAGCTGTTATGTAGTTTCCAGGAAACCTCTTTATCTTTTGGGTAAGTTTAATATTGCTCTTGCTTCGTCTGGCGTTGCAATATCCCTATCCACAATCCTGGCGATTTGGGCAGCCTTTCTGACTTGCTCCCAACTGCCTTTTGCCAGCGTCTTGTCGGAAATATAGAGATTGTCTTCCAAGCCAACTCTCATATGACCTCCTGAAGCTGCAGCAACCATACATACAGGGAAAGAATTTGGTCCCACGCCGCATACAGACCACGTCGACCCATCAGGGAGTTCCTGGATCATGTGGGAGAAAGTAGCCAGGTTAAACCTTATTCCCCCTGCAACGCCAAACACAAATTGGTAATGCAATGGTTCTACAAAAACACCCTGACGCCTAAGTAAGAGAGTATTGTGGATATGTCCTATGTCATACACCTCCAGCTCGGGCTTGACTCCATGTTCTTTCATTGCCAGTGCTAACTTTGTTACTAAGGTAAAAGAATTATAGAAAACCCAGTCACGGCCAATTTCCCCTGTTTTATAATTGACCTCAAAGGCGAAATTCATACTTCCTGTATTGAGCGAGCACAGGTCAGGTTTGCACTCAGTAACAACTGCGATCCGTTCCTCCTCCTTAGCCCACTCTGAGATAGCAGTACTGAAGTTGATGAGAATATCAGATTCGCTCCTAACTGCTCTCATAATATCCTTCATATGATTGAGGTCTGAAGTAGGTTTTCCCGTCTTGATATCTCTGGCGTGAATGTGGACAATGGAGGCCCCTTCTTCACGACATCGTCGCGCCTCCTCTGCAACCTCTTTTGCTGTGTAGGGAACGTTTGGGTTGTGTTCCTTATATGTTTGGGAACCGGTTAACGCTGCTGTTATAATGATTTTATTATTCTTCGTCATCATGGCTAATATCCCTCTCCCTGTTTTCATTCCATATCATGAAAGTCATATAATATTTCTCACTGACCTTCCGCAAAGAGTCCATCCAGTGAAGAGTCCTACCTACCAAATATTGGGCTCTTCATGAAAGGCTATGATCATGGTCACCTAAGAGGTCATATTGTCACTTACTGGCCCAAGATTAGGAGTAGCTTAGCTATTTTTCTATTGTTTTAAAATATTTGATATCTGTAAAATGATCTCCTGTTCTATTTTCAGCAAATACAGCCTGCACGCGGATCCCTGTCCGGAGCTTGCTTTCGTTCCCCTCTTCCAGACAATGCATGATATTGGTATCACTCCCATCAAGCCTTATATAGGCAGTTGTAAAGGGAAGCTTCTTGGGGTCCCCAGTGTTGGGATTCGTATACGGAACCGTGGTAACCGTGTAGGCCATTACCGTACCCCTGTCACTTACAGGGACAAACTCTTCATTCTTAACAAAACAGTCCCTGCATACGACTCGGGGGGGAACATATACTTTCCCGCATTTTGGGCATTTTACCCCTATAATACGCTTATTCTTTTGAAGCTCTCTGAGATACCTACTTACATAGTACCCAGCGTTGTAATTGTACGGTACGTCGACCATAGAGCTCACACTTAAAATTTCTCCCTTGTGATTTTTCTTTGTGCCATTGGACATCAAAAAACCTCCTTGAGATTCTGGTCCTTCACAGTTTTCCGTGGGTGAATCTATATATTGTGGTCAATTTTACTCCTGTATTGTAGTATCGCATTGGCCAATTCTTTCGAAGGAGGATGCCAATGCGAGATACGGAATTTTATGA
>QMNG01000131.1 GCA_003647645.1 candidate division Kazan bacterium
CCGCATCCCGCAAAGCACTGCACAAGAATCTTTCCGTCGGCCTGCCTTACGCTTAAGCTTGGCTGGTGGTCGTTATGCCCCGGGCACAGCGCTTTATATTCGCCGTCCCTGCCGGCCTTCACCCCTTTGAGCAGGGACAGAAAGTCATCCAGGCTGTGGATTCTACTGCCCATCTTTCACCTCGGATAGAAGCTTATCCCACAGGCGTTTCCAGGCCGCCCTCTGGGCTGGTGATACCGGCCCGGGCCTGACATTGAGTACCACCTTTATTGGTGCTTTCTTATTGTTTCGATTTGCCTTCCGCCTCATGCCGTGCCTGCCCGCCGCCTTCGTGAACAGGAAAGATACGCAGTTCGCTATTGGCGATGACGACCATCTCCTGGCCGGGTTTCACTTTCCCTTTTGCCCAATGACTGGGCAAGATGATTGCCAGTGACCCGCCAAGCTTAATGACCCGCTTAATGTCCGCCGTTGCCATGTTTAATCTCCTGTGCTGATGGTATAATTCACTCAGGAACACTGGCTAGATTGCATGCCAAAGCTGGAGCGGCGCACTGTTAGTACACTGAAGGCTACACTGATAGTGCACTCTTGAAGCTGGGTGTGGAAGAAACCGTGAAAGAAGAAAGGCTGATTAAGAAAATCGAGGCACAGGCCAAGAAATTCAAACTGCGGATACAAAAAGGCCGCGGTGATGAAAAACGGCATGATGCGGTTAGACCCGATGAGCAGAAGTGGATGTGGACGGCACATCATGACCTGGGCTGGTCGTTAGCGAAGATAGGCAGTATTTTCAATCGTGACCCGCGCACCGTCCAAAAAGCTATCGCCGCCTATAAACCCACCGGGCAAAAGAAACAGCCACCGGGAGAGGCAACAGAGCCACCGCTGGGATTTGACCAGGGCCAGTGGACGAGTCTGACCGAGATGATAGAAAAAGGATTACTTCTCATGGTGGGGCAAAATATAGCGGCTCAGCTGGCTACGCTTGAGCCTCGTGTTATGAGAAGTTTCGGCTGCCATGAGATAGGGCTAAAGCATCTCCAGCATGCGCTCTCCTTGTACCCATCGCGCCAATTTGATGTGTGGGTGAATAATATCCAGGAGGTTGAATCAGCGCTGCTACGCCGCAAGGCCATTCAAGAGCAAATTCTGAGTGAGGCCAAAAGTGGCTGTAAATCACTGGGCTCTATCGAACTCGTTGATAATAACTTTGCCCTGGCTGCTTATCACTTTCTGGCTAGAGGTGATAACAGTTGGCTGGAAAACGACCGGATTCAAACGTTGGAGTTGGGTCCACTAGGTTCGTGGTGTCCCCGGGTCTGGTGCCCTCTTTGTGATTACAACCTCCACCTTCAGCAGTGGGATACCAGGCAATTCATTTGTCCCGGCCACAACGTCCCGTTGATTTCACGAGAGGATGCTTCACCAATAGGCGTTGTTTATGCGCCCGAAGTAGAGATGGAGTTGTACCGGGAATTGGTGACTCCTGTAGAAGATATTGCGATGAAGTATCCGTCAAAAGTGGCTCTCTCCGTGCGCATTCCTAAAATGCTGCCCTTTAGCGAGGTGGTCATAGCGGTAGGAGACGTGGACTCCCTGCCAAAGCTAAAAGCCTTGATACAAGGCTTTCTAGGAGCCTCCCCCTTACGGCAGGAAGCGCAGCAAAATGAGGTCAGCTTACAGAGAAGTTATACGAGTCTTTTGGAGACCTTGCGCTCAGCGTTGGCTACTGAAGCAAAATAATCGGACAAAGCGGTAGGGGAAAATGCAAGGGTAGACTGTGGCACCGGGGTACAACGGGAGTAATACAGGATAGTCAAAAGGAGAAAAATGGCTGAACAAAGGCAGTATTGGGTAATTTCACCGAACGTATCAAGAAACCTCACCTATATCGACGACTGGAAAGGAAAAATCCGAAAAGAGCGCGTCGCCATCCTGGGGTGGAAACCGGACGAAAAAAGGTATAAGCCCGGGAAAAGGATGGGCGAACGGTTTGCTGGCGTGGGCGACCCCCAGTAGTTAAGCAGGGAGATATCATCCTCATTGGCCGTGGGCACAAATCGGAAACAATAGATTTAGTTGCCGTTGGAGTGGTAGAGAGCGAAGCTATGATTGATGGTTCAGATTGGGTAATGGAGAGACATAAAGGAACTGACGACCGCCCTGAGCCGGTTCTGAAGCGGAAACTCAAGTATTTCACGGAGCTTCATACGAGTGACTGGAAGACCGTTGAAACTGGGCTGATAAAGGCGTTCCGTAGTAACTTTGCCTTCAAACCTCGTCTAGATATAACGGATGACGATATCAAGAAACTTTGCAGGTGGCTAAATAAGCAAGTCGAAAATACACGCAAGAAACTGGAAGCAAACGAAGTGCAGGTAACGAACAGAGCTTATAGAGAAGAGACGGAAGAGCATAAGAAGCTGACACAATGGTGTGCAGAAAACCCCGAGGAATTGGGACTCTCAGATGTAATTCCCGGGCAGACTGTAATTGGCGCACCCCTAAGCAATCTTATCCCAGATGCGCCCGATGTGGTTTTCAAAATGCGGGGACGCCGTTGGGCAGTGGTGGAGGTAGAAACGGTCTTTTCATGGCCAG
>QMNG01000132.1 GCA_003647645.1 candidate division Kazan bacterium
CTATCTTGACCACTTTGGTCATGAGATAACCGGCGTTGTGGAAAAGGTGGGAAAGGATGTCAAGAGAATATCTGTCAATGACCGGGTTTTTTTGCGGAGTCCGATAAGAAGCACAACCTATTCCGGGTTTTCCGAATATGTCCTGGCGTGGGAATACGCGACTGCCCAATTGCCGGCTAATTTGACCTTTGAAGAAGGGGTACTTGGCGAGCTTCTGCCTATCGCTATCGGGGCGGCACGCCATATCAAGACTGGAGATTATGTTGGCATCCTCGGTCAAGGACCAGGGGGATTGATGATAACCCAGGTTGCCAGAATACAGGGGGCTGCCAAAATAATCGTAGCCGATAAATATGAAAAGAGGTTGAAGTTAGCCAAAGAGCTGGGGGCTGACTGCACAGTCAATGTGACCAAAGAAAATATTGAGGAAAAAGTAAAGGATCTCATAGGGGCAAAGGATTTGGAAGGTGACGGGCTAGATGTGGTCATTGACGCCGTAGGCACCCCGGATGTTTTACGGGAGTGTGTTAGGTTGGTAAGGAAGGGGGGAACGGTCAGTATTTTCGGGACGCATCATCTAGAACCGGTAATAATTGACCTGGTAAAATGGGAAGAAAAAGTGATAACCGTGACCATGTCCAATGAAGCCAGCAAAGAGGAAATTGAAGAAAGGCTAGACAAAGCACGGAGCCTTCTGGCAGCCGGGGTGATAAAGACAAAACCTTTTATAACCCATGTTCTCAAGCTGGCAGAGTTGCCCCAAGCCTTTATTCTGTTGAAAGATTCCCCGGGAGAGGTGGTGAAAATTGTTCTCACCCCCTAAAGCGCCAAAGGTCACAGTATATATTCCTACCCATAATTATGGGAAATATGTGGACAAGGCTATCCACAGCGTCTTAAACCAGACCATGGACGACTGGGAATTGATTGTAATTGATGATGGCTCCACTGATAATACTATGGAGATTCTCGAAAAGTATCAGGGTCACCCCAAGATACGGATACTGTCTCAGGAAAACAGGGGATTAAATGTAACCAATAATATCGCACTGCGGCTTTCAAACGGCAAATATATCATGCGCCTGGATGCTGATGATTATCTGGACGAAAATGCTTTATCAGTATTGTCCAATACTTTGGACGCCAAACCCGAGGTCGGGCTGGTCTACCCGGACTATTATCATGTCAATGAAGAGGGAGATGTAATTGAACTGGTCCGCCGGAAGAAGATTGGGGAAGAGGATCAGATACTGGACCTGCCGGCTCACGGCGCCTGCACAATGTTCCGTAAAGAAATACTCATGCAAATTGGAGGCTACCTAGAGGATTTTTCCGGTCAGGATGGTTATGACATTTGGCTCCGATTTATCCAGAAGCACAAACCCTATAATGTGAATATCCCCCTATTCTATTATCGCCAGCATCCAGCTAGCCTAACTAAAGACCAGAAAAAACTATTGGAGACTAGGCGGGAAATCAAACGCCGTTTTGTTGAACAGCGTCTCAGCGGTATTACACTTACCGTTCTGGGCATTGTGCCTGCGGTGAGGCGGAGCATTTACTACCAGAGTGACCCCTTTGTTGAAATAGCCGGTAAGCCACTTATATGGTATACCCTGAACGAGCTGCAATATTGTAAATCTCTGGACCGAATAGTTTTGTCCTCAGAAGATGACGAGGTGCTAAATTATGCCCGTCAGTTTCCCTACATTACGCCAATGAAGCGCCCGCCCGAGTTAGCCAAAACTACCGTTAAGATGCAGGACTTGATTTTGTATGTGCTGGATAATCTGAAACAATCGGCAGGCTATGAACCGGATGCGGTATGCACCCTGTATATCAATACCCCGCTAAGACGCGCCTACCACATTGACAAAGCCATAGATACTATGGCTATTTTTGATGTGGATTCGGTTATTTCTATTCAAGAGGAGCTGGCGCACTGCTATCATCACCGCCGTTTCGGCTTGGAGCCGATTAGCAAGGCAGAAGGGATAAAGGTCGAACGTGAAGCTATCTACAAGGAAAATAGTGCCATCTACCTCAGCAAAGTTGATGTTATTAGGCAGGGACGACTCATCGGGGATAAGGTAGGGCACATTACCATGCTCCCCGAGGAAAGTGTAAAGATAAACAGTGAATTTGACCTGTGGTTGGCGGAAAGTATTATAACCAAATGGAAAAAGAAATAGCCAAGGTAAAAAGTGTCAATTTATTACCTGCTAACTCCCCCGTTAAGAACAACTGCATAGCCACCTTCTAATACCGGCAATATCTTATCCACAGACAACGAAAACTGCTCCAGTCTGGTAATTAAACCCATTAAAAATTTACTGCGTTTATAGAATTCCCATACTTTGTACTTGAGAAGAACCGCCGGGATTGTCCACAATAGAAAATGAAGCAGAAAGCTGGTTAAGCCACCTATTTTAATTGCTTCTTCTATACCAAGCCCGTTTTTACTGGCTAACCGCCTAATTTCAGGAATGCCATATCTTCTGTGCCCGTGGAAGGCATAAAGAAAAAAGCTGTATTTGCTGGGGACGGTTAGCAATATGTAGCCGCCATCTTTCAGGCCACACCCTCATCC
>QMNG01000133.1 GCA_003647645.1 candidate division Kazan bacterium
AGTTTTACTAATTGCGCCAGATAAAAACGGCTGGACAGCTGCCATCATTTCTACATGCGCCATCGATTGAATAAATCTTTTGCCGTCGGCACAACGACTGGCACAATCAAATACCGGCAGATGTTCTTCTTTTAATTCCGGAGCCCCTTCGATTTTATTATTCTTCAAAATATAATCTGTGATCTCCTTAATACAGTCATCTGTATAACCTAGCTTTTTGAGAGCTGGCTCTACCGACTGGTTCACAAAGGTCATTCCGCCTCCTCCGGCTAATTTTTTGTGTTTAACCAAGGCGAAGTCCGGTTCAATTCCCGTGGTATCACAATCCATCAAAAGCCCAATGGTCCCAGTAGGGGCCAAAAGGCTGACCTGGGCATTTCTATATCCATACTGTTCACCTAACTCGAGAGCTTTGTTCCAATCCTCCAGTGAGGCACTCTGCAGCTGGGCATTGGTAATACCATCGGTAGCAGACCGGTGCATTTTTATTACTTCGATCATAACGTCTCTGTTTTTGTTAAATTCCTTGAACGGACCAACTTTTCTAGCTAATTTGGCAGACTGAACATAGGCTCTGCCAGTCATTACGGCTGTAATTCCGGCGGCCAAGCTCCTTCCCTCCGCAGAGTCGTAAGGCAAACCACTTTGCATTAAATAGGCACCTAGATTGGCATAGCCAATTCCCAAGGGCCTAAAATTGTGAGAGTTTTCAGTAATAGCTCGAGATGGGTAAGACGCACAATCAACAATAATTTCCTGCGCGGTGATCAGAACATCAACCGTATGGCGAAACGCTTCAACGTCAAACTTACCATTCTCACTCAGATATTTGATCAAATTAATTGATGCTAAATTACAGGCCGAATCGTCCAGAAACATAAATTCACTGCATGGATTGCTACCATTGATCCGCCCGGATTTTTTGACCGTATTCCATTTGTTAGTGGTGGTGTCATACTGCATTCCCGGATCGGCGCACTGCCAAGCTGACTTAGCAATCTCATGCATTATCTCCCTGGCTGGCAGTGTCTGAATAATTTCACCAGTCGTCACAGCTTTCAGACTCCAGTCTTCATCGTTAATGTATGCCTGCATAAATTCATCCGTTACTCTAACTGAATTATTAGAATTCTGTCCGCTGACAGTCTGGTAAGCTTCCCCGTTAAAGTCAGAAGTCAGACCGCCGTACTCAATTAAGATTTTAGCTTTTTCTTCTTCCCGTGCCTTCCAGCGAATAAAATCCATAATTTCCGGATGGTCAACATTCATAATCACCATCTTGGCGGCTCGGCGGGTTGTTCCCCCTGATTTAGTCGCACCCGCTCCGGAATCAAAAACTTTCAAAAAGCTCAAAACTCCGCTAGATGTTCCCCCTCCGGACAATCTCTCGTAACGGGAGCGAAGTGATGAAAAGTTTGTGCCTGTGCCGCTACCATATTTAAAAAGCTTAGATTCTTTTTTAATTAAATCGAAAATATCTCCCAAATCATCCTTAACCGACTGGATAAAACAGGCCGATGCCTGGGGGTGTTCAAAGCCATTTAAAGCTCGCTCGATCCTATTAGTTTCTGAATTCCAAAAAAAATTATCAGAATGCCCAGTAATTCCATACTGGTGCCATAAGCCAACGTTAAACCAAGCTGGTGAATTAAAAGCAGCCCGCTGAGTCAGTAATATATAAGTCAACTCACTTTCAAATATATCTGCTTCTTCTTGGCTGGTAAAATAACCTAGTTTCTCCCCAGCTCGCCGAAACGTGTTGGCTATTCGAAATACTAGTTGGCGGATCGAATCCTCTGATCCCTCAGGACCGCCGACTCCTCGTTTTCTTAAATATTTATATGCGGCTATCGTCACGGCTAAATCCGACCAACCGACCGGAGCTTCAACTTCTTTATCCAACAAACTTACATTATTAGAATCTGTTAAACTAACCCTCCGTCTATCCCATTCCACCATCTTATATGGATCATCCCCCACGCGCGTGAAATATCTTTTCACTAAACACTGCTTGGCTGCTTTTGCATCTTCCATCTTCATCTCCTATAAAAAATTAATTCTTACTTTTTGTTTTTCTCTGTTTGGTAATAAGTTTTTTAATTTCTTGTTCAAAAGCTGATAAATCGGTAAATTGGCGATAGACTGCCGCAAACCGAATATAAGCTACCTTATCCAGCCTCTTCATCTTGTCGATTACCAGTCCGCCGATAGTTTGGGTTGTGACCTCCTCGGAATTTTTTTCGTAAACTTCCCTCTCGATATCGTCAATCAGCCTCTCAACCCTGTCTGCCGCAACTGGACGCTTATAAAAGGCCTTGTAAATGCCATTGGACAATTTGTTCCTATTAAACAATTCTCTGGAGCCGTCTTTCTTCACCACCATTAAACGCGGTTGCTCCAGTCTCTCATAAGTCGTAAATCTGAATTTACATTTTAAACACTCCCGACGGCGGCGAATCATAGCACCACCCTCAACCCCACGCGAGTCAACAACTGCACTATCCGATTTGCCGCATTTTGGACATTTCATTTTAGGTAGAAATTAAAGAGACACAAAAAATAGAGGCGAATATTAAC
>QMNG01000134.1 GCA_003647645.1 candidate division Kazan bacterium
GTATTGCAAGTGTTAAGGCGGATAGGTATGTTGTATTAACCATTTCGTATGTTGCTTGGGAAGGTTGTTTTTTGCATATGTCAAAGATTTTGTCTGTTAATGTCGATGTCGTAGAACTAACTAGAAGTCCGATGGAAGTTGAAAAAGCTAGTGAGATTAATAATGTGAGTTCTTTGGTAATAAATTCCATTAAAATGCTTTTAGTTGACCAGGTTTCTAGCCATTTTGATATCGTTTGTGATATTTGGGGAACTAAGTAAAACGGAATGCTGCAGATAAGGTATAGCCATCCTCGGATTCTTTCTTCTAAGCTGTCTGTCATTATGACGCCGCGAATGTATCCAAAGTAGATTGGCAGGAACATGCCTGAGAATAGAAGTGGAATTAAGTGGATGACTCCTTCGATTCCGAATCCTAGTGCTTGAATTAAGGAAAAAAGTAAACCGAATAGTGAAGTTAGGTAGAGTAGTAAAGAATCGAGTTTTCCTATTCTACCTTTTTGATCTAAGTATTCTTTTATATCTCCAGACATGGTTGTTCAAATTATTTAAATCCCGTACAGTTATTTTTATTGCTTATGTTTAAGTGGGAAACGTGAATATAAACCAGAGAACTTTGCAAAGTGTATGTCTTTTTAAGGGAGCGTTAAAACCTTTAAAAACTTTTATGAGGGAAGAAGTTAAGATCTATTGCTTACGAAGATTTACAGCTAACGTAGTAAGAAGAAAAGAGTTACATTACTGTTCTAGTAGTTTTATGATATTTGCAACTATTTTTCTTAGGTTGCTTTCGTCTGCTCGTTTAATAATTTCTTTGATCATTTCTTCGTATTGTATGCCCTTTTTAAGTGCTATGTATTTGAAGAGGTTTTCGCTTTTGTTTGTATCAAGTTTTGCATCTTTTGCATCCCTTGTTAGGTCGTTTGGTGTGATTTCGATCCAGTTAGCTACATTTTTATCTATTTCTATCAATTTTAGGAGGTAATCTTCCATTTCGTGCTGTGTTATGCCGATATTTTTGAGTGTTGAATCTTGAGGAAGACCTAAGGGTATCAGTTTTATTGCGGATCCTGTATCTTCAACTCTTATCATGTTTTCTTGAGTTATGGATGCTTTAAAGCCTTTGCTGTTTATTGAGTTAAGTAAATCGTTGATAAGTGCATTGAAGTCGCTTTTATTGTAATCCATGAATGCTGCGATTTCTCTTCCTGTTGAGGTTAAAGCAGCGGTGACTTGTTTAACTAATTTTTTGTTTCCAGCGATGACTGCGTAGTAACCTAATTCTTCGATATTTTTATCAAATAGACGATTTGTAATCGCATCAATAAACGTATAATCACTTTTTCCTTCAACCACTCTGAATTTCTTGTAGGCATCTAGGTATCGTAGGTCTACTCCTAAGTCTGAGAGGAGTTTGCCATCTACGCCTTCAATGGTTCTGACATCAATTATGTCATTTGTAAGTTTTTGTAGATGGAAAAATCTAATGTCGTATTTTTCTGCTAAGTTGGATAGGGTTTGTATGACTTCTAGGCTGTGGGTTGTTATAAAGAGTTGAATGTTGTTCTGGTTAGCTATTTCAATTAGGCTTGGTAGTATTTTCTTTATGGCTTCTGAATGTTGGTGGCTTTCTATTTCTTCTATAAGTAGTGCTGTTCCTCAAAGAAGTAGAGCTAAGGAAAGAATTACCGTAGTATATTTTGCTCCGTCACCTATATCATCAATATGTATTGATAATTTAGGTGTAACCACAGCGAGCTTAGTTTTACCTAAAATTCCTGGTGAAAAAGGTATGTAGCTTAAACCTTCAGCATTAACCCCATATGCCTTTTTTAATTCTATTGCTATTTTTTTATCTAATCTTGATTCCAAAATTCTGCCAAAAACACGAGTTTCATGTTTTTCAAGTTTTCTAGCCAGTTGATCATCTATTAACATAAGTCTTTGCAAATATGTTATTGTTTCTTCTCTTAGAATATCTTCTATCTTTCCGCTGGAGGTCCCTCTACCGACGCTATCAATGCGAGGGTAACACGTGAATTTAGCATCAGCTTTCGAAAAACTAATTTCTATAAGATTGTCAGTTTGCCATTTTATCTCTACGCTTACGGGTTCCTCTTCCCTAAATTTTAAGTAGAATTTAATGTTTTTATCGGTTTCATAGTTGTGCCAAAATTCTCTGACTGTGTAGCTTGTTCTTTCTATTCCTCTTCTGTAAAGAAGTAATCTTAACATAGATTCACCAAAAATTTCATTTGTTAGGGCTGATTTTATGATACATAGAGCTTCAAGGATGGAAGATTTACCGGAGTTGTTTTTGCCTACGAATATGTTGACTTTTCCAAAGGCCTCTAATGCTACATTTACTGATTCCTCTAAAATTCTCAATAGTAAGCGCATTTAACATAAAACCACCAACTTCAAGAGATTTTCGTGTTTCTGCCTTATATAATTACCTATTCACTAAAAATATTAAGAAGCATGTTATTTTGCTTTATGGTATATTTTTCTTAGTGACGTTGAAGGTTAAGTAGCCTACTTAGACATGTGGGAAAC
>QMNG01000135.1 GCA_003647645.1 candidate division Kazan bacterium
CGAAATGACCAAAAAAAAGTATTGGGTTACTTAATGCCCAAATTAAAAAATCGGGGTGTAGTATAACGGTAGTATACAGCGTTCGGGACGCTGCGGCCTGGGTTCAACTCCCAGCACCCCGACATAACGACATCCAACAATAGAGACACTTAAGAAAATAGCCGATGCTTTAGGAGTTTCAATTGAGGAGCTGCCTAAACAAAAATATGGCTACTTATCACAAACTTATAATTGGAAATTGTATGAGCATGGAGGAGATACCAAGTAACAGTGTTCATTTAATGGTGACTTCTCCTCCTTATTTCAATGCCCCTTTTGATTACAAGGGATTATTTAAAAGTTATGGACAATATCTTGGGGTATTAAGGAAATTTGCTCGGGAAACTTATAGAGTCCTCCAAGAAGGAAGAGTTGCTGTATTGAATATTGACGATATGCTCATCAATGGAGAGAAAGTCCCAATAACCGCTGATGCTACAAAGATTTTTCTTGAAGTAGGTTTTAGATATAGAGATAGAATTATTTGGAAAAAACCAGAGGGATATTTAAGGATTAGTAGAAGAAGTGGAGTTATCTTGCAAAATCCTTATCCAATGTATTTTTATCCTGATAATTTATTGGAGAGTATTATAATTTTCCAGAAAGGTAAAAAATTTAACTACCGTTCTATCCCTAAAGAAGTAAGGGACGCCTCCAAAATAGACAAAAAAGAATTCTCGGATAATAAATGGTATATGACACTTTGGGAAATGAATAATGTATTGCCGGGCTCTCCCTTAGAAAAAGATATCGCAGCTTTTCCAGAGGAATTGCCTTATAGAATAATAAAGCTCTTTTCTTACAAAGGGGAAACAGTTTTGGATCCCTTTGTGGGAAGCGGAACAACAATGAAGGTAGCCAGGGATTTAGGCAGAAACAGCATTGGTATAGAAATCAAAAAATCCTTGATCCCGATTATTAAGAAAAAGTTGGGATTTGGCAAACAGACAACTTTTTTTTAATACAGATGACAAATTAGAAATAATTATCCGTAAACCGGGAAAATATGGACCTATCCGCTAAAATAACAGGAATAAAATATAAACCTTTTCTTTGCGCAGACTTAAAAGAGTTTGCATTTAGAGAGTTGGGGAAAGTTCTATCAAAACATGCTTCGTTTGTATTAAATGTTAGTAGAAGATGTAAGAATTAACGGAGAGAGTTTTAAACCTAAACCTGTTTTGAAATTAACGGTGGAAAATCATTTTGATATTAGAAAATTAAGCGAAACTCAAAAAAGGATTTTGGAATTACTGAACAAGGAGTCAAAAATAAATAAATTTGAAATTATTTTACAATAAGTAATTATGAGAAGTAAAAATATTTTTGTAATTTCTAAAAAGGATGTCCAAAGTATTGCCTTAAAAAAGTTTGGAGAAAAACTAAGTGTGGAAGAATTAGAACAGGTTAAAAAAGTAGAGTTTGGATTGGAATGCTGGGAAGAAGTGGTCATAGAAGCAATTTCTGAAATTTTAGAATGCAGAAAAAAAGAAAATTCAACGAAAAATTAAACAGGTGGCGAAAGAGAAAATGAAAGATTAACTATGTAAAACAGAGAGGATGAGAAACGACGACACAGCCCGAATTCCCTCTCTTATCGGTAGGCAAGCGACTCTGCCCCAGCGCCAAGCCTTGTTTGATGCTGAGGCATCCCGAAAACCTCCTTCTTTTTTATTATAACATTACCAAAACTTTATTGCTCTAAATCTTGCTGGTTTGCCGGTTGCTTTATTAGCAGGCAAGCCCGGCAAGTGAAGTAAAAGAGAGTTTATACAATGTCAACTCTACTTCCCTCTACCCTGACTTATCGTTTCCTTTTTACAGTGGGGAAAAATTTTGCTACGATGATGTGGTTGGAATAATTCTTGAAAAGTTGTATAATTAAAGAGCTATAAAGAAATAGAAGGAATTTTATAGCCAGCGGGCCGATAGCTCAGCGGCAGAGCACTGCTTTCGCATAGCAGGGGTCTGGGGTTCAAATCCCCATCGGTCCACCCCGTTAGAAATCTTTGGTAATTAAAACATAGTAAACGCTGGAAGTTTTTTAGTCTGACAAAGCATAGATTTCTAACGGGGTCCAAAAGGCTCTAAGATAAGCGAAGAGCAAATATAACATTATTAGGATTATGACCGAAATCCCCAATATTATTCGCCTAAATTTACTGCTGGTTGCTATTGTAGCCGGAATGTTTTTAATCGGTCTCTTTTTTGACAGGTTTGTCTACAAAAAACTTAAAAAGATAGCCAAACGGACAAAATGGAAGGGGGATGAAATTATTGTTCAATCTCTCCGACGAAAATTCTCGTTATGGTTTCCCTTGGCCGGGCTATATGTGGGCATTTATTACCTTTTTCCTGATCTGGCCATCTCAAACATTCTCTGCAAAGCAGTCTTAGCCGTATTTATCCTTTCAGCAACCCTTGTCTGCGGAGAAATTGGCGGAGGGTTTATCTCTCTTTATAGTGAAAAAGTAAGAAGCA
>QMNG01000136.1 GCA_003647645.1 candidate division Kazan bacterium
CTTTGGGATCGGCGCATCAGTCACCGGCATTGGATGTCTGCTCATACTAAACATCTTAATGTCGATATCGATGAGTCGAGACGACTTCTGGGGTCATTTGGCCTCGGGAACCTGTATATCACTAGTAATTACAGGGTTTGGTCTTGTGCTCATCGGTGGATTTGGAGCAATTGAGTTGCTCCAAAGGCTGGCCGACGCCATGAGGAGGAAGAGGTAGACAAAAGGCCCACACTGGCATAAGCCGGCGCGGGCCTTTCAACTAAAACACATCATCGGACAACCAACCAAACCCCTATCACCATTACAATCGCAATTATAGTCCGAATAGTTATTCCCCTCTCGTGGAATAATTTACCCCCCAGCATTGTCGTAATCACAGAAGAAATACGCTTCAGGGGGATGACCAAAGCCACGCTGGCAATCGCTAAAGCCTCTGCCAGAGCTAAACGGGAAAATAATGTCAATACGGCAATAATCACAATCAGCCAGCCAGCTTTATTAAGGCCTTTAGACAAATTTTTGAATCCCTTATTAACAATTCCGTATATGATGAGGTGGTTAAGCGCTAAAAATATATGGATGTAAAAAGTAAAAGTATAAACGCTTATATTGTTCAGAACAAATTTATCCATCACTGCGCTGGCGCCGAGCAGCGCCATGGCTGCCAGAATCAACAACTGATAAAAATGGACTGAACGGGTCTTTTTTTTCTTGATATATGTCAGGGCAGCATGATTGGCAAACGGCATAGTATGTAGCGCCTCACGCGTCAATAACAAGGAGCCGCCAACCAGAATAATAATACCAGTTGCTTGTGCGGCACTGACTGTCTCTCCTAGAAATATAAAAGCAAATATCAATGCAAACACCACACTCAATGTCATTTGGGGAGATACCACCGAAACATCAAGATGCTTAAGCGCCTTGGCCACAAACCACAGGGATAAACTGCCAAAAATTGAAGCGCCATAAAGCCATAACAGCATCATTACAGAAATATTAAAATTCACCCACGGCCAAAGAAAAGCAGCCACAATCAGGTTAAATATTGAAAGCACCACTACATATTCCAGTGAATGTTCACGCTTAAGTTCTCTTTTTTCAAGCAAAGTAATCACCGCAATCAGCAGCGCGGCAATTAAACCATAAACATACCAAGGCCACCCCAAAAACATCTAAATTCGCTTAAATAATTCCATTGGTTTTAATATAACCTTAACCTCGGGTATTTTAAAAATTGTAGCTAGCGCCAAATAGGCAAAGATGGCCGTTACGGCTGTAATAAAAGTTTGGGTTAGTAGTCCCCAGAAAGTGTGAGTTGTAACTATCAGGTTTGCAACTCTAAGCATAACGTAACCAACTCCCCCCATCAGTACAGCCGAAATGCAGACCTTAGCTGCCATTAAACTAATTTGTTTCCAAGGCAACCCTTTTAGCCGTTTATTTAGAAAGACAATTAATAAAACCATATTGAGCAATCCGGCAATAGACAACGCGGCTGCCAGCCCGACCACATTTAAATATTGAATCAGAATTAACGCAGCTGAAACATTCACCACCAACGCAATAACCCCAGTAATTAGCGGAGTTTTTGTGTCTTGCAGAGCATAGAACGAACGAGCTAACAACGGAATTAATGCATAAGCAATCATTCCAAAAGTAAAGAAGGCCAAAACTGAAACCGTAAAGCGAGTATCTTCCCAACCAAATTCTCCGGCTCCCAGCACCAAACGAACTATCTGAGCTCTCAATAGCCAGTACAAAACCATAGTTGGAATTATTAGAAAAATAATCTGCCTAAAAATCTGCACAAAATCGTTCTTGAACTCACTTAGCTTTTGCAAAGAATATTTTTCGGCGAGCGTGGGAAAAACAGCAACTGCAAATGAAATGCCAAATATGCTGATCGGCAAACTTTGCAAATTATCCGCCAAGTTAAAGACCGCCACACTGCCAACGGCCAATGTGGACGCAATAATAGTGTTAATCACTATGTTTATTTGTGAAATCGCGATACCCAGCGTCCGGGGCGGCATCAATAGCGCAATCTTTTTCATAGCGGGATGTCTAAGATCAATATGCAGCCGATATCGATAGCCAAATGCAAAAACTCCCGGCAATTGAATTATCATATGCATAAACGCGCCCAACACCACACCATAGGCAAGACCGATATAGCCGTACAATGGCACTAGATAAACTACACCCACAATAATGCCTAAGTTATAAACGATAGGAGCCAGGGCATATGCTAAAAAGTTTTTAAAGGAATTTAGAATTCCACCGGCCAGATTGCTAAGTCCAAAAAATAGCGGAGCCAAAAGCATTACCCGCATTAGATTAATTACCATCATTTGCTTCTCAGCATCGAATCCCGGCGCAACTATACCTACCAGCACCGGCGCCAAAACTGCTGCCAGCAATAAAACTCCAGTAAGAATAATAACACCAAAATTTATCAGAGAATTAACTAAACCCCAGGCCTCTTTCTTGTCTCCCCCATTTTTCTGGATATATTC
>QMNG01000137.1 GCA_003647645.1 candidate division Kazan bacterium
CAATCAATTTTGATTAGTTCCTGTTTGACCATATTATAAAGCTCCAGAAGTTCGTGTTTATGATGATGATTCGTAAGTTTCAATTCAGAAAAAACCCAATTCGGAACTTTACCTTGCTCATCTTCTGTCAGTAAGAACACCAGCATATAGAATCTCTGTGTGTTTGTTAGGTCAAGGTCAAGCAAGAATGCTAATATTTCAGTTATGCTTTTTTTCATTTTCAACGAATAAAACAATATCTTTACCAAATGTATCTTTTATATTATTATTATACATATATACCGCATTATATCCACACCAACAAACCAATATAATACACTCTTTATGTTTTTCCTGTTTATAATAAATTGCAGTGGGTATAATTTCCAACAAACGCCCACATTTCGGACATTTTAAGGTAAAATCCTTATAATATCTATATGTTAATTTCCTAATTAACTTATGCCACCAGTCTATAAGCTTATTCCAAATTTCTACTGTCCACATAGCTAATTTAAACATTTTTGCGTTCCTTATTTAATGAGTTAGTCTTCAGGGTTTTATTTTTTATACAATTAACAAGACAAGAAGGACACATAATATTATAACCATCAATTAAACCCCACTTTTTTGTCTTAACTATACTTTTTAGTTCTTCAAGACTAAACGCCTCTATTTCAGCACCGCATTTTTTACAACTTAAACGCCACACATCAATTCCAGCGGGCTCTGTTGAAACACTAAAAGACCCCTGAACTTGCCAATGATTAGCACGATATTTAATATCACTAATTAAATCATTCACAGCCTCATCAATTAGTAAATCAAGATTATCAAAAATATTACCAACAACCTCAACTTTATCAAAAAGATAATAGGGGTCATCCCTGTTAAATTCCAAATACAATTCTCTCAAGTCTTTCACAACATAATAATCGTTTTGTAAATATCCCTGTATCCACACCTTTAATATATCGCCCTCATAAATTTCCCTACTATTTTTATCTTTAAGTCCTGTGTATTGCCCAACCGTTTCAGGAATTACTAATTTCCCCACTAAATATTTAAACGGCTTAATAAAATATTTAAAGTCATCAGCTAAAGGGTCTACCTCAATAATTAAACTACCATAAATCCACTCTTCTGTATCAATTTTCTTGCCACGGAATTTAATCTCCCTCATCTTTTACCTCCTGTTAATATTTAATTAGCTTGTCTATCAAATCAATAATTGCCACACTTAACACAAGCCCTAATAAAATAATATAATAAATTGTCCTTACCATCTTAACTCCTCCCGTGCAAAATCATCAATTTCGTTCTCCAAGCATTTTGGGCATAAAAGCCCGCCTCTAAATATTCCCCATCCTGTCATTTCCGCAAGAGCTATAAGTTCGTCAAAATCGGGCGCTTCAAGTATTTCTCCCATTCTTCACAAGTTATTCGGAAACTATCATACATATCTGGCTCTTCTGCCTCAATGAACTCCACAACATCATCAATCTTCTTAATCAATTCTTCTGTTGCGTCCTCGAACATTGATTCTCTTTCGGACATTCGCATTTTGACCCCCTTACTTAAATAACGGCAACTCAAGCCCTTCTTTAATTCTTGCCCGCCCTATGTCGCTTTTGACACAACCATCCTTATAAAATTGCCAAAGTAACTTTTTGCAGATATCCATCCGATTGGCAATGTTATTGTAGCGTTTCTTTTTAAGGGCGGGCTTTCCTTCTGTTATAATATCTTCCGCAAGGTTTAACAAAATGTTAGCTAAACCCTGCAGTTCCAACACGATTGTTCGCTGGCGAATCATACTTACTCCTTTATAATTCCCCTTACTTTTTCCTCATACTTCCGCCAATACAGATTTAATTCGTGGTTCTTTTTCCGCATAAGAGCTTTAGCTTTTGGTGTTTCACTTGCTGTTTTTAATAGTGTGGCAAGTTCAAACGCTATACTTGCCAATTTGTCAAGTATGCGTGCTAATTCCTTTTTACTCTTCATTTTATCTCCTCTTGTTTTTAATTTCAGCACTGTCAAGTGCATTTTCAATGTTAATATATTCCGAATCTAATAGCCCCCAAAGATAATCATAAGCTTCTGGTTTCAACCTGAATGCCTTACCAAGCTCATAGGGAACTCCATTTAAATTCCAAAATATTATTATCCATTTCTTTTTCTTATTTACTGCTTGTCTAGATTCTATCGTTATATGATCTATATGGTCTAAATCTATAATCTCCATAAAATCTTCCTCATCCCTTATTATTATAAATCTCATTACTCACCTCCTATTCTTCAATTTGTAACCTATTATACCATTTAATAAATCTTTCCGCTGCTTCCTTATATTCAGGGTTTTGATTATTGGGGTCAAGCCCCTTGACAACAGCGCTTAAATGTTCGATTATTGTTGATGCCTTTTGCCTACTCGCATTCTTAAGGTCAATTAGCTTTTTAAGCGCCCACTCTACCTCACCATCTGTTATATCGGTTGCTTCAATTATTGCAGATAAAGCGGATTTCATTAGGAC
>QMNG01000138.1 GCA_003647645.1 candidate division Kazan bacterium
ACAACCCCCCCACCCGTTGGGTTATGCTTGTGGTTAGTAGCATCTGTCAAGCTTTTTCATTTATACCACAAACTTACCCCATTCGGGTGGGTTTTTTGCCTACGAAAATCGATCAAGTTAGGTAATAAATAAAGCAGAATTATATAATTAGTCTAATAATCCTTAAATGTCTTTTATTAAAACTCGATTCCGCCAACGAGCTTTGGATGACAACCTAAAAAGATTTGCCCCCCTACAAATGTTAAATGCTATCATACTAGCCAATAATCCTTTTTTGGATAACCTAGTTTTTCGTATCTTCTTACAAGACTATTGAAGTACCTTTCTATCACACCCATATCGGCGTTAATCCCATGGGCATTGAAGGCCTTAACAATATCCCCAATTTGGGGAGGGCAGCCAGGTATAGGGATAGCCTCTGTGATCTTTTCATTGTTTTTATGAAAGGCTATCGGACAATTCCCCATTAAGAAGGTCTTCTTGGCCTTCCCTGATGGGTTGGATCCCTTACCGGCTAATAGCTCGTAGTTGTCAAATGGGACACCTGGATTGGCATCGAGTATAAGCAAAAGCACGCTTGGAAACACATAGGTGCATCCAGTGCACAAAGCTCGGGGATATGGTATTTGAAAACCCTTGACGTTCTGTTTTTTAAAAATTTTTGGCATTCTGCCATCTTCGGTCCATGGAGTTTGAATTTGCAAAGAGTAGACATGATCTTCTAAATTGAGTCCTTTCAACTCAATCGTGTTAACATCTAAACTCCGCTTATGCTCTTTGGCAAAAATGGATAGGTGTTCTACCTCTGAGGGTTTAACACCCAGCAAAGTGGCCCCCACAACATCTACCGAAAACATGTCCCGGCCGGCTATAATTATTTCCGATCGATGAGCGCTGCCTACATACATAGGACCCCGCTCTAGCATATAAATGCCATCAATGATAGTTAGATTAGGATAGAAACGGTTTGCAATATGAAAAAGGTATTCATCTATACTATGTTCCAGATTATGACAGTGTTGCTTGGACTTAGGATGGAGAATGCCTTTTAGGTTTTTGAATCCCAAGGTAATCTTTGTGAGCTCGTGCGTTTTTAAGGCCGGAACATTTACCAAGAAATCACATTCCAGTATGGGCCGAGCTACCCTTAAGGAATATGGTCCCAATTTCACCTTTACATGGGCCCCCTCATTAAAATCAGCAATCCGAATCCCATACTTCTCAACAAGGCGATTATAGCCCAAGCGATTGAAGATGATGTGGGTCTCAGAGCCAAAGCTTTTGTTAAGCGCACACCCATCACCTAGGACTATATCTTGTGCTCCATGGTCTTTTAGTATCTTTATTATTTCCTCCAAGACTACACTTGTTGTGAGGACACCGAACGGGGCATAGGGATAAGTATCTACCCAGGCAACTAAATTTGGTTTTATGAGAACACGCATACTTGGATCAAAATGCTTCAACCCATTGCAAAGAGCAAGGGCTTCCGCCACGCCCTCCCGTTTGGCACCCCACGCGCATAGGGCTACAGGCGCGTCTTTTTCCTGGTTATGAACCCCTAATTTCTCTGTCATTTGAACTTACCCCCATTGTCTAGACAAAAATCAGCCTATATTAAGTGCATGTTTATGCAGTCCACCATGAGAGTTAATGGTAGCTTTCCCGCTGTTTGAAATAAACCTCGTGGGGCGTAAGGTACCCCAATGAGGAATGGATCCGTTCATTGTTATAAAACTCAAAATACCTCCAAAGGCCCTCTTTGGCCTCCCTGACATTGCCATAGTCGTGCAGGTAAACCTCTTCGTATTTGACTGTCCGCCATAGATGTTCGATAAAGATATTATCAAATACTCGACCTCTCCCATCCATACTAATGGCAATGCCCTTAGCCTCAAGACGGCCCGTAAATTCTTTACTGGTAAACTGACTACCTTGATCCGTGTTAAAAATCTTTGGACAAGAGACCTTCAATGCCTTGTCCAAGGCCTCCAGACAAAACTCCTTTTCCATGCTAATAGACAGTGCCCAGGTCAGTACATAGCGGCTATACCAGTCCATCACAGCTACAAGATAGAGAAATCCTCGGAGCATTCTGATATACGGTTGAGTAGACCGGGGGAGTTTCACCCCCAGCCCCTCCAAGAACCCGGCGTGAACCTCTCGGCTCACCGGGCTCCTACCACTCAAGCCTCATGGCATATACCCAAGCTCCCAGTGTATAAAAAGCCTCGGATTTTGCTCCGCCAGTCTTCTTAGATGCTCCCAAGCCCGCCTCTTGTGTCTGGCAAGGCTCTTGTATTTGCGACGTAACCATCGAACCAAATACCCGTTGATGTTCCGCCAAATTCGACAAAGCATCGATGGATAAAATCGACCATAATAAGCAGGTGAGTAGCCCGGGGGAATCTCACCCCCAGGCCCTCGCAGAACGGTACGTGAGCCTCTCGACTCATACCGCTCCCATCATCCAGCCGCCGGCAGAATCCCCATCTGCCAGTGGGCGAAAAG